>JBEGTC010000015.1:0-22141 GCA_041179565.1 Actinomycetota bacterium | reverse complement strand
ATGTGAGTTCGCCATTCTCTTTAATTAGTACTCGATCTTTATCATCGCCAAAGTCAGTTGTGCGCAACCAGAGAGCGCCAGCTTCTTCGAATACATGTCCTTGTTCGCGAAGTTTCTTTATACCATGTTCGACTGCGCCAGAGTCATGGAGCGAGCGCTCCGAGAACCAGATGTCGAAGTGAGTGCGGAAGGTATCGAGAACGCGTTGCTGCTGCGCCAATTGAACTTTATAGGCCGCTTCGCGAAACTCCTCGCTAGTCGAGATTCCTGGATTGCTTGCAAGAACTTCGCTAGCGAGATCTTTGATGTAGTCGCCTTGATAACCATCTTCTGGAATCGGCAAACCTTGAGCAGCTGCCTGCACTGATTGACCGAAGAGATCCATTTGACGGCCACGGTCATTGAGATAGAACTCTTGTACGACTGTTGCGCCGGCTGCTTTCAGACAACGCCCAAGTGCATCGCCTACTGCAGCCCAACGGGTATGTCCTAAGTGAAGCGGTCCAGTTGGATTTGCACTAATAAATTCCAAGTTGATGGTGGTGCCATTGAGCGCTCTGCCTTCACCGTACTTCTCGCCTTGGCTCAGAATGGTGCGAACAAGTTCTGCCTGATTTGCTCTATCTAGAGTGATGTTGATAAATCCAGGCCCTGCGATATCAACTTTGCTGACACCTGGCAGCGCAGCAATAGCTCCTTGCAGGAGAGTTGCAACCTCGCGCGGATTTTTGCCGGCAGCCTTAGCTAATTGAAGTGCAATCGAAGTTGCGTAATCTCCATGATCGCGATTCTTTGGCCGCTCTAAGGTAATTGATTCCGGGGGTGTGCCTGCGAGTTCGCCGGAGTTGATGGCATCAGCAACGAGCCCCGCAATGGCGGCGGCGAGCTGATCGGCGAGTGAGGACATCTGCGTAGTTTACCCGGGGTGCGCTATCGATGGTGCGCTATTGGCCGCCCTCGATTTTGGTATGGGAGCGAGTAAGCCTTACTCTTTGCTCTCCACTTGCACGACGCGGGAGTGGTGAAATGGCAGACACGCCAGTCTTAGGAACTGGTGCTTCGGCGTGCGGGTTCAAGTCCCGCCTCCCGCACATAGTTATTTATTAATCACTCTTGCTCTTTAATCAAATCGCTGAGCGGGCAAGTACCATCTATTTCATGGCTAAACCATCACGCGCAAAGGTGAAGAAGCTCCAATCGGAGGCGATGCGCGCTGCTGCTCAACGTAGAGCTGCAAAATCTGCTGCGCGTTGCGAAGTGACCCGCGGTGAGGTCGATCTCGATTCATATGCCGAGGTCGATGGCGCATGGCGTGACATTGGACTGGCAGCGCCAGCTCGCCGAGCGCTCATCGATGATGGCCTCTATAAAATCAGTGATCTTCGAAAAGTCTCACTTGCTGCTCTAAAAGAACTTCATGGAATGGGACCGAATGCAATCCGGATTCTCGTTGCCGAGATGAAGAAAGCTGATATCTCCTTCCGGAATTAATTACCGTCCCAGGCCTTCAACTCTTCTGCAAATGGATCAAGTCCCATAGGTCCCATACGAAGTGCATGGGTGTGGAACTTCTTAATATTAAATGCCGCACCGAGACGAGCCTTTGCATCCTCTCGTGACTGCATCCAAATTCGCTCTCCCACCTTGTAAGAGATGGCTTGTCCTGGCAGACCTAGATAGCGATCACGTTCGCTCGCCGCGATTGCATCTCCCTGGAGCGCCTTCTCAAAGAGCACATCTTTAACTGAATCTGCGTTCCAGACATTTCCATTCTCGTCCTTATAACCGAGATGGACTCCAATATCGACAACGACTCGAGCAGCACGTAGCGCTTGGTTAGATAGATAACCCATCTCGATACCTGGTTCATCAAATGCGCCAAGCTCATCCATAAAACGTTCTGCGTAGAGCGCCCAGCCTTCGCCGTAGCCACTGATCCAGGCAGAGGTACGCTGGAAGCGACTGAGGTTCTCGCGCTCAACCGCTGACGTTGCAAATTGAAGATGGTGACCTGGAACCGCTTCGTGATACCAAGTAGAAATCAAATGCCACCAGGTAAAGCCTTCAGTTCCCTGGCTTGGAATCCAAGTTGATCCCGCGCGCGAGAAATCCTCTGATGGTGGGTTGTAATACGGCGCTGTTCCACTTCCTTCTGGCGCGTATTTCACATCGCACTGCTTGACTCGATCATCAATCTCAAAGTACTCACCATTCATACGTTCGATGGTCTTATCGGTGAAATCTTGCAAGAAGGCGACGATGCCCTCTTTATCTTTGATGAAGTACTTTGGATCGTTATCTAGAACGTCGGCAACTTCTCGAAGCGATTTAGCACCTGGCTTGATCTTCTCTGCGATCTGCCACATTCGATCGTTGATTCGCTTAAGGTCTTGCACGCCCCACTCATAAGTCTCGCGGAGATTAAGATCTGCGCCGGTGAAGTAACGAGCCCACATCGCATAACGCTCTTCGCCTACTGCATCGACTGGATTGGCCTGCGGTAGATATTCATCCTTGAGGTACTGTGCCAACTTCTTGCAGGCCTCCTGCGCAGTGACTGCCTGAACATGGAGCTCTGGATACTTACCATCTGGATCGAAGCGCTTTGCCATTGAGACATATCCACCGTTGGCGTGGCCATTGAGTGAATCGATAACGCCCTCTACCTGTCGGCGAGCAGTTGTCTTACCTTGTGCAGCCAGGGTTGAAATTGTGCTGACCCAACCATCAAAAACGCTGCCGACAGTTGCAAGTCGAGTAGTGACATTTGCAAAATCTTGATCGTTATTGAGCGGCATGAGCTCGAAGATTCCTCGGACATTTGTTGGAGGTGATGAGAGAACCGACCAGATGAGATGTTCTTCCTCAGTGTCGTGGAGAAGTAGCGATGCCTCTAAGCGCTCTTGCATAACTTTCTTGGCAATGCGATCGACATTGTCGATTGGAGTGAGCTCAGCTAACTTGGTGAGGTATTCGCGCACCAGAGCAGCACCTTTCTCTGCGCCAGCTAGCGAGAGGTCATCCCATTTATCTTGGTTGATGCCATTGCCAAGATAGGTACAGGCCATCGGCGAGAGCAGGGCAGATGCCTCTACATATTGATCGGAGAGTTCGAAGATTGGTGAGCGAAATGTCATGTGCGATTTCTATCAGTAAGTCAGGAGAAAAGAGAGGGGTATGACTTACTTTTTTAGGGCTTTATTAGACGATAAAGCTGTAGATCAAAAGGAGCGCTCCCAGCACAGATAAGACCGCTGCAGCAACTCTGCTCTGTAGCCATTTCTTCCCAAAATGAGTCAGGGTCAGGGCCAGCAAGAGAGCGCCTGGCACCACAAGGGCCAAGCTCTTTGGAAGATTGGCCTCACTTCCGGTCTGATAGCGCAGATTGATCAACCCAACCGCTAGCGCTGCATAGGCAGCCATTCGATAGTTATTGATGCGCGCAGTATTCATGCCATCAACTCTAACGCTTTTCAATGAGATTTCTACGGTGGCAAAGGCAAAGGGCGCCGATTTCTCGACGCCCTTTGCTCTCTTACTTATTTAATTAGTGGTCAGCAGCCATACCTTCAGCATGTGACTTCATACGTGCAATCTTGAGGATTGTGAGACCGAATACGCACTTAGCGAGAATATCTGCTGTTGTGTAACCGACCTGAATTGCAACGAATGACTCTGCAGTTGCATCACCAACGATGTTGAAGATGTACGCGATTGGATATACACCCCATGTTGCGATAAGGAGAAGACGCAAGCGCTTCACTGTATCTGCAACGCCAGCTGGCTGACGATCCAATGACTTTGTGAGCTCATTGAATAGTACGTAGAGGATGTAGAGGAATGGAATTGTTGAAAGCACACCGTAAAGGACCTGTGTGTTCTGATCTGCTGAGATTTCACCTGGGTAACCAAGTGCGATCATTGCAGCTGATGCTGGAACAAGGCGCATGATAAGTGACTTTGAAACTTCCTTCGCAAGTGCCAATACAGCGATTACTTCAACGAGAAGTAGTGGAACTGTGAGAAGCCAATCTACATAACGGTAAGCCTCGTTAAATGAACCGTGGTCACCTGAAACATTCACTGTGAAGCCATCTGATGCCTCACCGAATGAGTTAAAGATTCGCCAGTAGTGGTAGCCCGCGATAAATGTAACCATCGATGACATTACTAGCGCATTACGGTACTTAGGTAGAACTCGTGCCTGTGAAACCAAGGTATACACGGTGCAAGCGAGCATTGAAATTAAACCAAGTGAGAACATGTTGTAGACAAGGTTCCACTGGTTGCTATTAAGTGTTACTGACATATCTCCCGAGCCTTTCCTGACTCTTCATCAGTGCGGACCGATTAGTCCGTAAGACCGTAGATCAGGGTTCGCCCGAGGCAACGCTGACCTGCGATGACGAAAAGTCTGAACCACTTGCGAACAATTAGCATCTTGAAATCGCGCATTCTTAGATGAATTAATCGGGCACAAGGGGTGATTTACGCTCAAAATAAACTAAAGGTTTAGAAAATCTCCTTGAGGAGCGCCTCCACGCGAGCCTTTATCTCATCTCGGATTATCCGGACCGGCTCTATCCCCTGGCCAGCTGGATCATCGAGCTGCCAATCTTCATAGCGCTTACCAGGGTAGTAAGGGCAGGCATCGCCACATCCCATGGTGATGACTACATCGGATTGCTGTACCGATTCCGGGGTCAAGATCTTTGGTCGCTGATCTGCGATATCTATTCCGAGCTCAGCCATGGCCGCAACCGCTACCGGATTAATCGAATCTTTAGGAGCAGAACCTGCCGAGAGAACTTCAACCCGCTCTCCCCCGAGTTGGCGCATAAAGCCAGCCGCCATCTGCGATCGACCTGCGTTATGGACGCAGACAAAGAGGATCGTCTTCTTCTCGCTCATTGTGGAACTACTCCTTCTCTAATTGGATCTCAGAATCGAACTTCGAATTTAAGTTCGAATTGAAAGTTGAACTCTTTTGAAAGTATCGGAAAGTTGTATAACCAAGAAGCGCGCCCATAATCTGGAATGGGATAAAAGTTACCGCTGATTGCGGCGCTATTCCAGCGAAGGTGTCACTAAAGATTCGACCAATAGTGATTGCTGGATTTGCAAAAGAAGTTGAAGAGGTAAAGAAGTAAGCGCTAAATATCCAGGTAGCAACACCGCTTGCGACATGCTGACCATTCTTGATTGTTGATAGTTGAAAAATAATGAAGATTAGCCCTGCCGTCGCAACAACTTCACTCAAATAGAGATTGCTGCCATCTCGCACCTTCTCTGAGATATCAATTGCTGGATAGCTGAAGAGGAGATTGGCGATAATGGTTCCGATTACCATCCCAATGGTTTGAACCAGTATGTAGATCCCCGCCTGGCTACGGCTAATCTCTCGGCGAAATAGGAAAATTGAAGTTACCAATGGATTGAAGTGCGCGCCGCATATCGACCCGAAAGTTTGAATTAGAAGCCAGAGGATTGCACCCGTGGCTGCTGCATTGATCAAGAGCTGAAGGCCTATGTCATTTGTGAGATCCTCGGCCATTGCACCTGAGCCGACAACAACCATAGCCAATATTGCCGAGCCGATTAACTCGGCGAAAATCTTATTCACTCCTTGAGCGTAATATCTCGAGGTAAATAAAGCGTGAACCGCACCTAAATTAATGAGTAGCATTTTCCGGTGCGTGCGCAATTGAGCGAGTTAAAGAGCTATCAGGGCTTCTCTGGCTTGGCAGCCTCGCGCTTTATCTCAAATGTAGGAAATGGCATGTCGCCGATAGCTCTTGCATATGGCGTATTGAGTATTCCTGGCGCTGCTGGCGGCGAACTTAGCCTCGTAATGTCGGCGCGATACTTCCCGTTGATTATCTTTATGCTCTTCGGTGGCGTGATTGCAGATCGCTTCCCACGTAATCGCATCGTTGGCGGCGCAGACATAGTCGGAAGTTTCTTAACGGCTGTTAGCGCAATCTCATTTATCGCAGGATTCTCGAGAGTGTGGCTGCTCTTTGCCATGGGCGCTTTATTTGGCGTCTTGCAAGCGCTCTGGTGGCCAGCTATGTCAGGTGTCCTTCCTGAGATATTGCCTAGAGAGAAACTACAAGAAGGTAACGCAGTTATTGGGTTGTTAAACAACCTTGGAATTGTCACCGGCACCCTCATCGGTGGCGCAATCGTCTCCGCATTCAACCCCGGTTGGGCGCTACTGGTTGATAGTGCAACCTTTCTGTTCGCTGGATTAATTGTGCTCAGGTTGAAATTGCCACCTCGCACGCGAATTGAAAGCGCCAGCATGGCTCACGATCTCCGCGTTGGCTGGCGAGAGTTCGTCTCCCGCTCATGGGTAGTGACACTGGTGCTTACCTTCGCTCTCATCAATATGGTCTTTGAATCAATGCTGCAGGTTCTTGGTCCGCTCAACTACAACGATCCCACCAATGGTCCGCGATATTGGTCACTCAATCTCGCTGGCCTCACGCTCGGCATGATGATTGGCGGAGTGATTGTTATGAAATTTCGATTCAAGCGTCCGCTCTACATCTCCATGGTGCTCATAGCGCTTTCGGCTATCTGGGATTTCTCGCTCGCTTTAGATCTGCCACTTGCCATTTCGATTCTCGCTGCGATTTTCTCCGGCATGACCGTAGAGTTTTTTGTAGTCAGTTGGAATACATCCCTTCAGAGCCACATCCCACAGAGCTCTTTCTCTCGAGTCAATGCCTACGATGCGCTCGGCTCTTATGGCATCGCGCCACTTGGAATCGTCTTTGCTGGGCCGCTTGCCAGCCACTTCGGCGTCAATACCATTTTGCTGGTCACCGGCTCGGTGACCGTATTTGCCTCGTTAGCCTCGCTCACCGTTAAGTCGGTGAGAAATCTCAACAACGCATAGTCTTAGCCAATGAGAAGAGAGCCAGAGCCAATTACCACTCCTGTAGCGCCACCCAAGCTGCGCGGTTGGTTCCACCTCGGCGCTACACCTGCGGTAATCATCGCCTCTCTTGTGCTCTTCATCTTAAGTAAAGAGTCACTCAAATTTGCAGTCGCGCTCTACTCGATAACAGCAATCATGCTCTTTAGCGTCTCTGCTATCTATCACCGTGTGCCATGGTCTCCGGCGAAGAAGAAGATTTGGCGCCGCTGGGATCATGCAAATATCAATTTACTTATCGCCGGTTCTTACACACCGTTTGCCGTTGCGCTCCTAGAACCTGCCGATCGCAATATTCTCTTAGCAATTATCTGGACTGGAGCCCTCGTTGGCGTCGCCATTCGGGTCTTCTGGATTGGCGCACCCCGATGGCTCTACGTTGCTAACTATCTAGTTCTCGGTTGGGTCGCTGTCGTTTATACACCGCAGCTCTACGAGCGTGGTGGGTTATGGGTGATAATTCCTATTCTCATCGGCGGCCTCTTCTACTCAATTGGGGCGATCTTCTACGCGCTCAAGAAGCCTGGACGAGCGGCTAAGTACTTCGGCTTCCATGAGCTCTTCCATATCTTCGTGCTCGCCGCATGGATTAGCCAATATCTGGCGGCATTGGGGATTATCAATGGCAGAGAAGAAGGACTTTCTCAACTGGGTTGGCTTTCGCGAAGAGTCGGAGCGCACACCAGTAGGTAACCCTGTCGACCGCATCCGCGAACTCGAATCACAACTCAGTGACCTTCGTTCGCGTCGAGATATCACCGCCTTGAGCAAGGAAGAGTTTGAGATCCTCGCCACCGAGACTGCGATGCTGATGATTAAGTCAGCGCAGGCACGTGAGGCGAAGTCTCATTCCACCGCTGAGCGAATCCTCAACGAATCAACTCGCAATGCGAAGGATCTCGTTGAAGGCGCAGAGGTAAAGGCGCGGAGCATTCTCTCTGGCGCAGAGGCTCGTGGTCGCAAGTACATCTCGACCGCAGAGACTGAGGCGGCAGAGCTGGTCACGGAGGCAACTCGCGAGGCAGAGGCGCTCCTTGATAATAAGCGTCGCGAAGCTGCAGCTGTTGCATCAGCGGCTCGACGCGAAGGCGAACGAATCGTCGCAGATGCTGCAAATGAAGTTATTGAATACCGCCGCTGGCTAGCTGAAGTCATCGCTGAATCTGAGAAGCTCTATCGAGTTCAATCACAGGCACTTACCGCAGCTGAGCAAGCAATCGCACAATCTCGTCAGCGACTCGATGGCGCATTTGCTCGCCTGGCAAATATGCAAGCGATTGTCAGCGATTCACTCAATGACGATGGCACTGTGCGCCAGAAAGATCCAATCCAAGTTGAGAGCCGTCGCACCGCTCCTGCAATCGATGCACCAAAGCGTGTAATGGCAAAGCGCGTTACAAAATCAACTTCTGCAAAGCGCGTTGCCAAGAAGAGCGCACCAAAGAAATCAACTGCTAAGCGCAAGTAATCGCAATGGCTACCAAACGCGGTATCCAATACATACCTGCTATTGATGGGCTTCGAGCTCTCGCAGTTATCGCTGTTATCTTCTATCACCTTGGATTCGATTGGATTCCAGGTGGCTTTCTCGGCGTCGATCTCTTCTTCGTTATCTCCGGTTATGTGATCACACGTTTGCTGCTCGATTCAATCGAGCGAAGCGGCGGACTCGATCTCCGCGCCTTCTATCTCGCACGCATACGCCGCCTACTTCCAGCGCTTGCTTTTATGTTAATTGCCACCGCCATCGGCGTTGGTCTTTGGGCACCGGAGACTATTAAGCGGTTCCTTATCGATACGCCCTTTGCGCTCACCGGTTCTATGAATTGGTGGCTCGTTGGCCGCCATCTCGATTACTTTGAGGCGATAGGTCGCCCACCGCTCTTGCAACATACTTGGTCGCTCGCGGTAGAGGCGCAGTTCTACCTTCTCTGGCCGCTCATTCTTCTCTTAGTACTCCGCTGGTTTGGTAAAAAACGAGTCGCGTTGGTCTCGCTAATGATCGCAGGATTTTCTGGTGTTGCGCTGATGGCGGTCTCATTTTCGCTCGATGCTGCCAGCGCATCAAAGGTGAGCCATGTTTACTTCGGCACCGATACCCATAGCATCGGCCTCTTTCTCGGTGCCGCCCTCGCTGTCTCGTGGGTTCCGCAGAATTTTAACCGTGAAGTTAGCTCAAACGCCCAGAACTTTATCGATGGCATCGGTGTCTTTGGTTTCCTAGGAATTCTTGCGACATTCCTCCTGATTGAAGAGTCCGATCCAACTCTCTACAAGATTGCATTTCCATTAGCCGGCCTCTTCGGTGCCGCCATCATCACCTCTATCGTGCACCCCGCATCTCGCTTTGCACCAATTCTGCAAAATCGCGTACTGCTATGGATTGGCGAACGTTCTTATGCAATCTATCTATGGCATTGGGTGATTTTTCAAGTTACACGTCCCATGGTTGATCTCGCCGGCAAGACCTGGGCGCTCACTGCACTTCGCATATTAATTGTCTTTGCCCTTGCCGATATCTCGTTGCGCTACATCGAACTTCCAGTGCGACGAGGAGTGTTGAGCTACTGGATTAAGGGCTTGAAGTATCGAACTCTGCAAGAGAAGAAGCGACAACAGATTCGATTTACCGCTACCGTACTCGTTATATTCGCACTCATCTCGGTAATCAGTGTTCGAGCAATAAACATTGGCAATCAAGCTAAAGCAGATCTCATCGCTCAAATCGAGGGAGAGTCGGCTGTGCCAGCTCAAACCGATACCGGTATATGGCTCACCGGTGACTCTGTAATTCTCGGAATTCGTTCATCTTTAGCGGAGAAGTCTCCAATTTCGCTGATTAACGCCCGAGTTGGAAGACAAGCACCCGAACTCCTGGATGTAATTCGCCACGATAAGAGCTCTGCCCCAAGTGGTCCGGTTGTGATGAATCTGGGCAATAACGGCGCACTGACATTTGAGATCGTCTCTGACATCTTCACCGAATTAGCCGACCAACCAGAGGTTATCGTGGTCAATACCGCGGTGCCGCGCCCATGGCGAGATAGCAACAATGCCCTCATAGCTGCCGCCGCTACCCGCTTTAGTAATGTGAAGGTGATTGATTGGAGCGCGATCTCTGAAGGGCGTCCTGAATACTTCGCCCCCGATGGTGTTCATTTAGTACCGACTGGCGTCGCAGTCTATGTCGCCGAAATCCTCAAATACCTCGATTAGTTAAATTCGAATGTGAGAGTGAGGCAGGGTTAAAGAAGTGAGCCCCATCCATGTGGATGGGGCTCACTTAATTTAGATCTTTAAATTGATTATTCGAATTGTCCGGCAAAGCCAAAGGCGTTTGCGATTGCAATCGAACCATCGTTATAGATAGCAGAGACTCGGAATGAGGTTTCGCCATCGGTAGATGTCTTGGTGAGATCAAGCTTCAACTGATCTGCTGGAAGTTGTGAATGTTCCTTCCACTCGCCACGGTTTGAGCGGAGCTCAACCTTATAGCCAGCAACATCTTCGCCTGGTGAGCGCCATGAGATAACGAGTACGGTCTTGTCGGCATCTTTCCAGTTACCGATGAAGCGAGTTGGCGCACCACCAGCAAGAACTGCACCATCTGTCGCTTCAGCCGTTGCCTCGGTGGTCGCTTCAGCTGTTGGTGATGCCTCTTCAGTTGCTGTTGCAGTTGGTGAAGCTTCAGCCGTTGGTGAAGCACTTGGTGTCGCTTCATTCTTTGGTGATGATGACTGCTGTGAAGCAACAATTGCAGTAAGGATTGCAACTCCGAGAAGAACTGCAAGGAGAACACCCTTCGATGAACCCTGACGAGGCGCCGCTGATGGCTTCGCTGGAGCTGCTGGCGCCTTAGTTGGCGCAACTGGAGTGGTAGAGACATTTACGCGATCGCGTGATGACCCTGTTGGAACTGGTGGAATAACAACTGATGAAGCTGCGCTCTTACGAGCAGGTGCCTTCTTGGCGACCTTCTTTGCAGCAGACTTCTTTGGCGCAGCCTTCTTAGTTGTTGCCTTCTTGGCGACAGCCTTCTTTGCAGTTGTCTTCTTCGCCACTGCCTTCTTAGCAACTTTCTTCGCAGTCGACTTCTTTGGCGCAGCCTTCTTGGCTACCTTCTTAGCTGCAGGCTTCTTTGCCGTTGTCTTCTTTGCGACCTTCTTAGCTGCAGGCTTCTTTGCTGCTGACTTCTTCTTTACTGCCACGTGTATCTCCTCGGATTGCGCCAGCGCAGTGAGCTGCTCGGCGTATGGGAGAAGTTTAGCCTAGAGAATTAAGGGCTCTCATCACATGAGGTGCTATCGCGCGGAGCGCTTTGCCACGGTGGCTCATCGCATCCTTCTCATCTGCGCTCATCTGCGCGCTCGAGATAGTTAGCCCATCGGGACGAAAGATCGGGTCATAGCCAAAGCCATTCTCACCTACAGGGTGATGAAGTATCCAGCCATGGAATCGACCCTCTTCACAGTGAGCATCTCCATTAGGAAGGTAGAGCGCTGCAACGCAGATGAAGTATGCGCTCCGCTGCGAATCAGGAACATCCTTCAACTGCGCCAAAACCTTCTCTAGATTTGCCTTATCGTCACCATGCTTACCTGCCCAACGCGCTGAAAAAATACCAGGGTCGCCATTGAGCGCATCAACACAGAGGCCGCTGTCATCAGCAATTGCTGGAAGTCCAGTTGACTCTGACATCTCGCGCGCCTTGAGCAGCGCATTCTCTTGGAAAGTTGTTCCAGTCTCATCAACATCATGGAGATCGGGAAATTGATCAAGCCCTACCAACTCAATTTCACCAGGAGCAAGTGCGTCGAGAATTCGTCGAAACTCAACAATCTTTCCCTGATTTCTTGTTGCTAGTAGAAGCTTTTTGCTCACGCGGTGAGAGCCTTATTCTGAAGTTCGGTCAGAGTTGCACAGCCCGCAACGGCTAAGTTCAACAATGAATCTAGGAGCGCACGATCAAAGGGAGCACCCTCTGCTGTTCCCTGTACTTCAATAAAACGTCCGTCGCCAGCACAGACAACATTCATATCGGTCTCAGCTCGTACATCTTCTTCGTAGCAGAGATCAAGCATTGGAACGCCATCGATGATTCCGACGCTAATCGCCGAAACTGAATCTGCCAGTGGCTTCGCGCCAGATTTAATGTGGCCTTCGCGTTGCGCCCATGAGATTGCATCGGCGAGAGCAACATATGCACCGGTAATAGCTGCAGTACGCGTGCCACCATCTGCCTGTAGAACATCGCAGTCGATAACAATGGTGTTCTCACCAAGTTCTTTCATATCAACAATTCCGCGAAGTGATCGTCCAATAAGTCGTGAAATCTCTTGAGTGCGTCCGCCAAGTTTTCCCTTTACGCTCTCTCGATCAGAGCGGGTATGTGTTGCGCGAGGAAGCATTGAGTACTCCGAGGTGACCCAACCATTTCCACTATCTTTGAGCCAACGTGGTACGCCTGGCGTAAATGAAGCGACGCAGAGAACGCGTGTCTTTCCGAACTCAACTAGAACCGAACCCTCTGCATGGTCTAGCCAGCCTCGAGTGATCTTGATATCGCGGAGTTGATCTACTGAGCGGCCATCGTTACGTGACATTGCATCCTCATATCGTTCTGGTTTAGTTGTGGAGATTACTTCTGGAAAGCTAGAGATCTTGGTGCTGAACCGAGCCCACCTCAGGCCCGAGGAAACGTCGCGCGAGTGATTCGAATGCCTTCGCATCCCCGGTAGCCAAGAATCGATGAGTAGGCGGAGCGCTCTCTGTGCTGCGAAGCATGGAGCCTTCGACCAAGACGCGATAGAGATCTTTAGCAGTCTCTTCTGCGCTAGAGACGAGAGAGACGCCATTTCCCATTACATATGAGATCACGCCGGTCAGCAACGGGTAGTGAGTGCAACCAAGTACCAAGGTATCTACATCTGCCTCAATCATCGGCGCTAAGTATTGGCGAGCAACCTGGGTAATCGCTTCACCAGAAGTTTCACCGCGCTCGACAAACTCAACAAATTGCGGGCATGCAACAGAGGTAATCTGCAAGTGCGGCGCCGCCGCAAATGCATCGAGGTAGGCCTTTGAATCGATAGTTGCGCGAGTACCAATGACTCCCACTTTTCCGCTTCGTGTGGCTGCGACTGCGCGTCGGACAGCTGGTTGAATTACCTCAATCACCGGAACGGAATATCGTTCGCGGGCATCACGAAGCATTGCCGCGCTTGCAGTATTGCAGGCGATTACCAACGCCTTCACACCTTGTTCGACTAAGAAATCTAAGGTCTCCAATGAGAAGTCACGGACTTCGGCCAGTGGTCGTGGGCCGTAAGGGCCACGCGCGGTATCGCCAATGTAGAGAATTGATTCGTTTGGAAGTTGATCCAGAATTGCTCTAGCAACAGTCAATCCGCCGACGCCAGAATCGAAGATTCCGATTGGCGCGTTGCTCATGGGCTAATCGTACGTTGAGTTAAGCCCAGAGCGTGCCATCAAGGGCATCAGTTGCGCCATCAACATCGCTTCCGTAGATACCGGTAGAGAGATATTTCCATCCGCCATCGCAGACAATAAAGGCGATATCGGCATCGCGTCCTTCGCGGAGCGCCTCCTGCCCCATTGCAATTGCTGCATGGAGAATCGCACCAGTTGAGATGCCAGCGAAGATTCCCTCTACATGCAAGAGCTCGCGGACTCGCTTCACTGAATCCTCTGCGCCAACAGAGAATCGACGTGTAAGTACCGACGCATCGTAGAGTTCGGGCACAAAACCCTCATCTATGTTGCGAAGTCCATAGACGAGTTCGCCATAGCGTGGTTCGGCCGCGATGATCTGAATATCGGAGTTCTGCTCGCGCAGGTAACGTCCGGCACCCATTAATGTTCCAGTTGTTCCTAAACCAGCGACAAAGTGGGTGATTGTTGGTAGGTCACGGAAAATCTCTGGACCAGTACCGTTGTAGTGGGCCAATGTGTTAGCTGGATTTCCATATTGATAGAGAAATACATAATCAGGGTTTGCAGCAGCAATCTCTTTTGCTACGCGAACAGCTTCATTTGAACCACCAGCCGCAGGTGAGGAGATAATCTGCGCTCCCCACATCTCAAGAAGTTGGCGACGTTCCGGACTTGTGTTCTCTGGCATTACGCAGATCAATTTATATCCGCGAACCTTTGCCGCCATTGCCAGAGAGATTCCAGTGTTGCCACTGGTTGGTTCGAGAATTGTTGCCCCAGGTTTTAGCAGACCACTCTTCTCTGCCTCGTCGACCATCGAAATGGCGGTGCGATCTTTAATAGAACCAGTTGGGTTGCGATCTTCCATCTTCGCCCACAACCGAACATTTGGCGCTGGTGAAAGCCGTGGCAGACCGATGAGCGGCGTATTACCAACCGAAGCAGCCAACGAGTCGTAGCGGGCCATGGTGAATTCTTAGATTGAATCTATGCTGCCGCCGGCGACAGCTGGCAGGATGGTGACTGAGTCGCCATCTTTGAGAGGCGCTTCTAGGCCACCGAGAAAACGAACATCCTCATCATTGATATAGATATTGATGAAGCGGCGAAGTGCGCCGTTCTCGAGAAGGCGCTCACCCAATCCTGCGTACTGCGAATCGAGATCTGAGATAAGCGCTGAGAGAGTTGCACCAGCGGCTGTTACAGATTTCTGATCCTTTGTGTAAGGACGAAGGATGGTGGGGATACGGACTTCAATAGACATAGCCGTATTATGGCGAAAAAGAGCCTTAATCGGTAATTGAAACTTCTTCCTCAGTCACCACGCCATCGATAATGCGAAATGAGCGGAATTCCGTTGCAGGTGCAATCTCTTCGCGGGTAGAGACGAGGACGTAATGTGCGCCAGGCTCGCCAGCGTAGGCGATATCGGTGCGCGATGGTCGGGCCTCGGTCTCTGTGTGCGAGTGATAGATAACGACAATCTCCTCATCATTGTCATCGACTTCGCGGTAGAGAGCGAGCAAATCTTTGGGATCAAACTCGTAGAAAGTTGGTGAATGTGCAGCGTTAATCATGGGCTTTAGCCGAGTTGGTGAATCTTTACCTACCGGGCCAAGAATTACACCGCAGCACTCATCTGGATACTCGGCGCGTGACTGTTCGAGAATTGCATCGACAAATTCACGAGAGATAGTTAAAGACATGGCGCTATCTTAATCTGATATTTCATCCATCAAGGCCGCAAGGAGCGTCTCCTGCAACCAACCGAGCCAGGTGTAGACCGCATATACGCCGCGAAGTGGATCATCGGGTGAGAGGAGTTCGAGATGCTCATGGTTATTGTTCTCAATCTTCAATCGAACGCCCAATGCGAGGCGAATATCGTTCAAGCCTCCGAGCCAATCATTTGCACCTTGATGATCTAACTCGATATCGCCCTCTGGCGAACTTTTAAGTCCGATCCGAATCGCCATCGCATGTGCCTGCTTCTTGCTGCGAAGAGTTGATTCGGTGTAACGACGAAATTCAGCGGCATCAACATCATCTGCATATGCATTTGGAAGGAGGCGATGAAGCACCTCATCCTCTGGTGGCGTGTCATGAGATGCGATTCCAACCAGCGCTGCCAGCGGATCGTCATGGCCATGGTCGACGCGTTCAGCTAGTAGTTCGATGATCTGTTCGCAGAGATTGAGGATTACCTCTCGCTCAGATGAATCAAATTGTGCAACATAGGAATCAGCTCCGTGTCGCTTAAATCCCTCTGTGGCGCTCATTAAAGCTGATCTCCGCGTTGTAACGTCGCCCAGAGGCCGTATTCGTGAAGTCGCGCCACATCATGTTCCATCTCTTCGCGACTACCGGTAGAGACGACAGCTTTACCTTCATTGTGAACTTGGAGCATTAATTCAGTCGCTTTAGCTTTGGAATAGCCGAATAGCTCCATAAATACATAGGTGACGTAACTTTGAAGATTTACTGGATCGTCCCAGACGATAGTGACCCATGGGGTATCGCCAGAGAAGATCGCCCGAATCTGCTCTTCTAACGCATCCTCTGTTTTAACCATGATGAGAAATTTTATCCTGCCTCCGAGACCGATAGGACGCTACTTGTTGAGTTCGGAGCTTCCAATTGCTCGAATCAGAATCGAGAATGGCCGTGTGGTTGCGATTGGCCAATTAGCCTCGCCTGCCGCTGAGACGCGAAGGGTCAGAACTCCCTTTGCTTGGCCAGGAACTGAAATCGTAAAGTTGCCCGCCTCATCCGTTGTGAGCACAGTTCCAAATGGTGACCACTTACCAGCAATCAACTGCTCCACCTGGATAAATGTTCCAGCAGAACGAGGGCGAATTGAGCCGATGAGGTTGAAAGCTTCGCCCTTCTTCATTGAAGCTGGTGGGTTAATGACCACAGAGCGAGTGAGAGTGATTGGCGCCTCGTTGGAGATGCCTTCATCGCGCTCCCAAGTTCCGTCGCTAAATGCTCGGATCGTTGTCGCTTTACCAATCAAGAGCGCCTTGGTAAATCGCCCATTTACATCAGTAGTCACAGTGGTCAAATCACGCCAAGTTACTTCACCAAGCGATCTGCCTTGAATACGTACCGCTACGCCTGCTAACGGAGACTTATCTTTAATGGTGAAAGTTCCAGTGATTGAAATTGGTTCGCCATATTTAAGAGAACTCTTATCAATCGTGATTGCTGCCGTGACTTTATCTGGCGCTATCGCCTTCGCAACTGTTCGAATGCCTTCTAGGGCAAGCGGCTCTTCCATGCCGATTGTCCAGGCAGTTAAACCGCCGAGTCGATACTTATCAACCATAGATGCACGCAACCCATAACTCTTCGCATCCTGATACCAAGCGGTGCGTTGCGCTGTACATGAGGTTGCTAACCCTCCCGCAGTGGTTCCGTTATAGACCTTCTGATAGCTAAAGGTTGCTTCACCGAACTGATCATTAAAGACGGGAGTAACTCCGTAGGATGCCGCTAAATTCTGCGCATCGCGCATCACAAAGGTTGCAGCTTTCGCACCCGGTTTAATTACCGAAGCAACATTCGCCGGGCAGATGCCATCAACCTTTGTTACCCAATCTCGCCCATAACCCGCGATACCGAGATAGACCTTTGACGCCGGCATTACCTTGACTGCATATTGCACAGTGCGCTCAGCCCATGAGAGCGGACCGATTGGCCCGACCTTTGCAACCGAGTAGTCGTAAGTCATGATTCGTAAGCGATCTATGTATGGTGCGATCGCCGCCCAGGCATAGACGTAATAACCCTTCTGTTTTCCAGCCGGGTCATATAAATATGGCGTCGATACAGATAGAAGCTTCTTCTGCGCCTTCAATAAACCGCTCAACTCTTTAACAAAGGCGGTCCAAAGTGGCGCTGTCTTCGGCCAGGTTGAATTTGAATCGACAAAGGCAAATCCCTCAAAGTCGAGATCGATGCCATCGTAATTATTCTGAACCACCATATCGGTGATGACCCGCGCAATCTGAGTGCGAGAGGCTGGCTTTGCTAATAGTCCAGCAAGTACATCTTTAGCGGTGCCATCGGTAATTGTTGGAATCAAAGTAAATCCAGCGTTACGAAGCGCGCCGACTGTCTGCTCGATTGGAACGCTTGGGTTTGCTGGCTTATAAAGGTCGAGCACATAGGTGCTATTAGTCTTAGCGTTTAACTTTAAGGTGTACCAAAATGGCATCACCTCTCGAATAAGATCTGCATTATTAATCGCAGCTGGAAGCGAAGTTTTAATAGAGTAGTACGGAATCCAGCCAGTTAAGATTTTCCGCGGCGGATTCTCGGCCTCGGCTGAAGAAGTTGAAGTTGCAGCGGTAAATGTGGTTGTAACGAGAGTCAGCGCAAGCGCTAATGCAGCTCTCCGTATGCGGGGCAGATTCATGGGAGTTCTACAGCCGGTTATTCATTCTCATCAGGCCCAGGACGTAGGCCTTCAAAGATCTCTTTACATGCCGGACAGACCGGGTATTTGGAAGGATCGCGAGAGGGAACCCACTTCTTTCCGCAGAGAGCTCGGACTGCTTTTCCGGTTACGGCAGATTCAACAATCTTCTCTTTCTTGATGTAGTGGGCGAATCGATCATGGCCACCATCATCTTCTTTAAAGTCGGGGGCGGTCTCGGTGCGCGTCAAGGTATCGGTATCTGTGCTGATACCTATTCCTTTATCTTCGCGCGTGAAAATACCCATGGGCAAAGGATAGTCGGAGGACGGTAAGATTCTCAGATGAAGGACTTATTAAAGACCGAACATCTTTCACGGGAAGATGTCGAACTTATCTTGGCAACAGCGAGTGATTTTGCAGCGGCGCCGCTTCGCGCCAATACCGCGCTAACAAATAAGACCGTAGCGATCTACATGACTAAGCCTTCTACTCGTACCCGCCTGGCCTCTGAGACAGCGGTCGCCCATCTTGGCGGCACGCCAATCTTTATTCGCGGTGACGAGCTACAACTCGGACGTGGTGAGACCATCGCCGATACCGCTCGGATTATCAGTGGCTACTGCGATGCGATGATTATTCGCACCTTTGCACAGAGTGACGTTGACGAGCTCGGCGCAAATTCAACTATTCCTATTATTAATGGCTTAACGGATACCGATCACCCAACCCAATTACTCGCCGACTGGGTAACTATTCGCGAGAACTTTGGCAGTGACATCACTGGGCGTAAATTCGTGTATCTCGGTGATGGAAACAATATGGCCCATGCCTGGTTAATTATGGGTGCAATCATGGGGGCGCACGTCGTTGCAGCAACTCCAGCCGGAAAGTTCGCACCAGATAGCGATGTCATCGCAACGGCAAAGGCAATTGCAGCAAAGAGCGGGGCCACTGTCGAGATCACCAATGATCCAGAGGCTGCAGCGAAAGATGCCAGTGTTCTATATACCGATGTCTGGATGTCGATGGGAGATCCTGAAGCTGAGCGGGCAGAGAAGTTTGCTGCGCTTTCGCCATTTGCCATCAATGATCAGTTGATGTCGCTGACCGCTGATGACTCCATCTTTATGCATTGTCTTCCAGCACATCGTGGTGAAGAAGTTTCGGCATCGGTAATAGATGGCCCTAAGTCGGTTATCTGGCGCGAGGCTTATCATCGCCGCACAACTATTCAAGCGCTGCTCTATCACCTAACTCGTGGCGAGCTCAAAGGAAATTAATCCGCCGTTTAAAGCGAAGTTCTATCCTTCTTGTAATTCTGTCGGTGCGCCATGGACATCGAGTATCTCGCTGCCAGATATCTGATCGGCCTTTACATCACCACTTAACTTATCGGTGCGCTTTACCGCTGAACCGCCTACTGGGCGCTTGGCATCTTCCTTGTAGATCGCTGGAATTGAACCGAGCAGACCTTTCTGGAAATCTTCAAAGGCCTGTAGAACTTCGCGCTTGGTGTTCATTACGAATGGACCCATCCACGCAACTGGCTCCTTAATTGGCTGGCCACCGAGGATAAAGAGTTCGAGGTTTGGCGAACGTGACTCTTGCTGTTGTGCAGCTCGTACAACGATTGCATCGCCATCGCCAAAGACGGTGAGCTGACCCATTGAGACTGGGCGCTGTTCTTCACCAACAAAACCATGTCCCGACATTGTGTAAACGAGTGCGTTGTAATCCTTACGCCATGGCAGGCGGAGTTCAGCACCTGGTGCAACTGTTGCATGGAGCAAAGTGATTGGCGTCTGAGTATTTCCAGGACCGAAGTGGCCATCTACCTCGCCTGCGATAACGCGCAAGAGAGATCCACCATCTGGAGTCGAGAGGAGCGCAACATCATTTGCACGTACATCTTGATATGCAGGTGGAGACCACTTCTTTGCTGCTGGCAGATTGACCCAGAGTTGGAAACCATGGAATAAACCACCGGACATCACGAGTGATTCTGGTGGAGTTTCGATATGGAGAATTCCACCGCCAGCTGTCATCCATTGCGTATCACCATTGGTGATTGTTCCACCGCCACCATTTGAATCTTGGTGATCGAAGATGCCATCGATAATGTAAGTAACAGTTTCAAAACCACGGTGAGGGTGCCATGGAGTTCCCTTAGGTTCGCCCGGTGCGTATTCAACTTCTCCCATTTGATCTAAGT
The DNA here is from genome assembly GCA_041179565.1 of Actinomycetota bacterium. Classification (GTDB taxonomy): domain Bacteria; phylum Actinomycetota; class Actinomycetes; order Nanopelagicales; family Nanopelagicaceae; genus Planktophila. The sequence continues at coordinate 2,110 of JBEGTC010000015.1, read as the reverse complement.
GAATAAATGGATCGAGCTCTTGCAGATCTACGCCAGCAAATGCGCGACGTACTGGAAAGCCTTCACCTTCATAGCCTTGCGGCGCAGTTGTAATGCTCTTGATAGTGCGCGCACGAAGATTGGTACCTGCACTGATGCGTGGAAGTACGGTGATATCGCTAACTGTTACTGCTGGCACGAGATCCTCATCTCTCAAGGGCTTTGCCGCCCTTGTCTCTACTCGAAGAATAGTTGAACTTTCAACTACCTACAACTCGTAACTTCGCCCAGATATTCCCTCAACCGAGCGTATTGCTCACGGCCATGGTGCGCCTTTCGTATGCCAATTGTGTATTTGGAGCTGTGAATATCGCCCAATTTTGTCGGTGCTCGCCAGAAATATCTCCTCCATGAGCACCGCATTTATTCTCAATAACGACAGTGGCGAGAGCGCTCCTATCGACCCCGCCGCCAGGGTTGTCGAGCTGCTCCACGCAATCCCATCGGCGAAGGTGCTCGCAGAGTTAGCTTCCATAGATCCGCAGAGCCTGCCGGCTGCAGCGCGGATCGACTATCTCACCGCGATCGAACGACAGGAGTCCTGGCTCCAAGCGCTGATGCATCGGGCCATCATCGCGGTGGCAGGTCGCGAATCTGCGCCAGGAGATGATCCAATTTATAGGGTTGATGATTCAGAGCGTGAAGATGTCTCGACCGCGCTTCGCCTCTCGCCCACCGGTGCGCAGATCAAGATTGATATCGCTCGCGCACTTACCAATCACCTCCCCAATACCTGTTCAGCTCTCGCCGTCGGTGAGATCTCATCAGCGCATGCCAACGCAATCGCCCGCGAGACCGCATCTGCCCTCAGCCGCGGGCTACCGCAATCGGTGATCTTTGAGATCGAGAACCGAGCGCTCTCCTATGCCGAGTTCCACACTCCATCACAAGTTAGAAATTTAGTGCGCAAGGTAATTGCCGAACGCAGACCAGAAGAGTTTGAAGATACTGTCGAGAGCGCACGTGAACTCCGTCGGGTTAGCTGCTTCGACGAGCCAGATGGAATGTCGACGATTATCGCTCTCCTACCTGCACATGAGGCGAAGGTTGTTATGAACTCACTTGAGGCCTTTATTCGTCGCAACGAAGCGGCGGACGCTCACTTTAAAGGCGAAGATGGTCATGGCCTCGATGATCAAGGCTTCATTGGCGATGGCTCGTTTGGTGACGACTCCACTGTCGATTACCAAGCTCGCGACTCTCGCTCTAAAGATATGAAGCGCGCCGATGCCCTCGCCGCTATCGCTTCACAGTACCTATCTTCGGTAATCGATGAGGTACAACCACAAGGTCGCCCACTTACAGTCAATGTCACTATCGATCTACCGACTCTCATGGGGTTGGCCGATAACCCAGGCGAACTCGCAGGATATGGCGCAATACCGGCAGCTGTTGCGAGAGAGATCGCGGCAGATGCGCGCTGGAAGAGATTTATCACCGAACCGGTTACCGGCAATCTCCTCGACTTCGGTCGCGAAAGTTACGAACCGCCGCAAGCGCTCCGAGATTTTCTTATTGCGCGCGATCGAACCTGCAGATTTCCCGGGTGTCGCAGATCAGCTGCACTCTCCGATTTAGATCACGCCCAAAGTTGGGAGAGCGGCGGTTCCACCTCGCCCGAGAATCTCGGTGCGCTCTGTAGGCGCCACCATAAGTTGAAGACCCATTACGGATGGCAGGTTGAGAGCTTTAGCGATGGTTCCTGCCGCTGGCGCTCTCCTGCGGGGAAGGAGTTCTTCACCCCGGCGCGTTCAGCCAACCAACCGCTCTAACTCTGCGCAGCCAGATGCCTGCTAATCAAATGTTCTGATTCTGCCGTCTTCCATCCGTGATGAAGCCGCTCTCGCTCGGTGCGTTCCGACTTCGGCGGCTTCGCGGTGCCCTCAGGCTTGATCTTTTCCTGGGCGCCCAGCATCGAGCGAAAGCTATCAGCGAGCGTCCGAGCTTGAACCAGTGATCGTGCCGGATGCTGCCGTTGGCGATCGCGACGAAGCTCGCCAGCCGCGCCTCCGAGGCCAGCAGGTCGTAGTAGGAGCTGTCGAGGCGACCCGGCCCCTCGGCGTCCGCCAGG
>JBEGTC010000014.1:0-15266 GCA_041179565.1 Actinomycetota bacterium | reverse complement strand
GCTGAAGTTGTGGCTCTGCTCAAGACCGGTTCTGCTTACTACGCCCCATCTGCAGCAGCAGCTCGCATGGCTAAGGCGGTAATCGAAGATTCAGGCGCAGTTATGCCAGTTTGCGCATGGGTCGATGGCGAATACGGAATCTCCGGCGTTTATCTCGGTGTAGAAGCTGAGATCGGAAAAGACGGTGTGCGCAAAGTTGTTGAGAGCAAGCTCACCGACTCAGAAATTGCATCATTGAAGGAAGCTGCTGAGGCAGTTCGTACCAAGCAAGCAGATGTAAAGGATCTATAAGGAGAGACCATGAGCAAGATCAAAGTAGAAGGAACAGTTGTAGAGCTCGACGGCGACGAGATGACCCGCATCATGTGGCAGTTCATCAAAGATAAGCTGATCTTGCCTTACCTTGATGTCAATCTTGAGTACTACGACCTCGGTATGGAGCATCGTGATGCGACCGACGACCAGGTCACAATCGATGCCGCTAAGGCGATTCAGAAGCATGGCGTCGGCATTAAGTGCGCAACCATCACTCCTGATGAGGCTCGTGTAGAAGAGTTTGGTCTCAAGAAGATGTGGAAGTCTCCTAACGGAACAATCCGCAACATCCTCGGTGGCGTGATCTTCCGCGAACCAATCATCATCTCTAACGTTCCGCGCTTGGTCCCACACTGGACTCAGCCAATCGTGATTGGCCGCCATGCCTTTGGCGACCAGTACCGCGCAACCGATATCAAGGTGCCAGGTCCAGGCAAGCTCACCCTCACTTATGTACCTGAAGGCGGGGGAGAGCCACTCAATCTTGAAGTCTTTGATTTCAAATCTTCCGGTGTTGCGATGGCGATGTATAACGTTGACGAATCAATTCGTGACTTCGCTCGCGCATCCCTTAACTATGGACTTCTTCGCAAATTCCCGGTCTATCTCTCAACGAAGAACACAATCCTTAAGGCATACGATGGTCGATTTAAAGATATCTTTGAGGAGATCTACCAGGCCGAGTTTAAGAAGGACTTTGAAGCAGCTGGAATCTGGTACGAGCACCGTCTTATCGATGACATGGTCGCTATGTCACTTCGTATGGAGGGTGGCTACGTCTGGGCATGTAAGAACTACGACGGCGATGTTCAATCAGATACCGTTGCACAGGGATACGGCTCACTCGGTCTGATGACATCTGTTCTTATGACACCAGATGGAAAGGTCTGCGAGTCAGAGGCAGCACACGGCACCGTGACCCGCCACTACCGCGATCACCAAGCCGGTAAGGAGACCTCTACCAACCCAATCGCATCGATCTTTGCCTGGACACAGGGCCTTGCCCACCGCGCAAAGCTTGATAACAACGCAGAGTTGGCTAACTTCTCAAAGACTCTCGAGCAGGTCTGTATCCAGACTGTTGAAGAGGGAAAGATGACTAAGGATCTTGCGCTGTTGATTGCGCCTGATGCGCCATATCAAACAACGCAACAGTTCCTCGCATCAATTGACGAGAACCTCAAGAAGGCGATGGCTTAAGGCCTAACCATGCATCAGGGCAACGGCGTACTTGCGCTCGTTGGCTCCGGTGAATATTTACCAGTAATGCAGGAGTTCGAAACCGGACTCCTGCATTCTGCATCTCTGCGTGGTAAATCCAATACCTATATTCAAATTCCAACCGCTTCTTCGCACGAGGGCGATGATCGACGTGCATTTTGGCGGCGGCGAGGCGAAGAGCAGGTCCAACGAATTGGCTGCAAGAGCCTCTATCTACCGATCTATGAGCGCGAAGATGCATTTAATCCAGAGTTTATTTGGGCGATTAAAGGGGCAGGCCTTATCTACTTCTCTGGCGGGGATCCACATCGAATCGCAGATGTCTTCACCGGATCGCCGCTATGGGAGGCAATCGTTGCGGAGTGGGAGAGCGGTTCATCGCTCGCCGGCTGTTCAGCTGGTGCCATGGCTTTCGGTGGAACGATTATGGGGATTAGAAAATCTAGCCATAGCTCTGGCTTAAACCTCCTTCCTGAGATTGAGGTCATTCCACATTACGACAAGATGTTGGGTTGGCTACCAGATCGCGTCGCCTCATTTATTGCTCGCGCTGGCGCTGATACAACTCTGATTGGCATTGATGAGAATACCGCGCTCTTCCATGATGGGCGGTGGCGCGTTACCGGCGCAGGAAAAGTTCATCTCCTTCGCGGCGCCCTTGAAATCACTCGGAGCTAAATCACCAGATTAGGTTTCTTACATAATTTACTGCAGCACTTGTTGTTGCCTTATATCCGAGCGAGAAGATTCCAATTGGTCCTGAAATTGCTATGCCGAAGATCTCTCCGCTCTTCTTGGGATTTTCTGCCACGTATGGACCGACTTTTCCACCAACTATGCCTCCTGCTGCACCCGCAGCACCCACGACAAAGGGGTTTGCGGATATTGAGCCGAGCGCACCACCGACTCCGCTACCTACGATCGTTCCAACAATCTGCGGCGTCTCTGACCAGTCGAGAGCGCTGGCGCCAGATGCGCCGAGAACTCCGACCCCCGTCAGAGTGCCAATAATTATGTTCCGGATAATTCGATTCATCTGCTCCTTCTCCCATATCTTTCAATAAGCTTTTTGAATTCCTCGAAAATTACCTTTTCCCGCCGGAATTCATCAATCGGCTTTCCCCCACCTCCTACCGATTTGAGTTATAGGTATTAAAGTCAGCGCCATGGACATGGAGAAGATTCTTAAGCACATGGCCTGGGCCAATCACCACATACTCACCAAAGTATCTGAGCTGCCGGATGAAGCGCTCGATGCCTACCTCGTAAATCCTGAGTGGACTGTCCGGGAAATTGCACGTCATATCGCAAGTTCGGCAACGTGGTATGGCTGGCGCTTACTTGATAAGTCGAACTTTACCGAGATAGAGACTGCAGCTTGGCAGGAGAAGTTGGATGGCTCAGAGATTCAGCCGGTGAAGATGGCTGACCTTCAGATAGTCATTGATCGCCTCAAAGCTGCAGATGAGGTTCTGCTCAATGAAGCAGCGCTCCCCGAAGGTGTCGTAGTGCGCGAGTGGGAGGGAAAGACAATTGTGAGAGCACGTTCTACGGTAATTTCGCAAGCGGTTCATCACGCAACAGAGCATCGCGCGCAGTTGGTTGCCGCACTTGAAGCGAGAGGGTTTAACGGAATCAATCTCGACGATTTCGATCTCTGGAACTACGCCGACACCATCGGTGAATAAGAGTTAAAGCCCCGCCGGATTACCGACGGGGCTTTAACTTTTGTTGAATTAGTTGATACGTGCGCCATTTGTTGCATCGAAGAGATGAACAGCGTTTGCGACATTTGCCACAGTAACTGTATCGCCTGGCTTTGGTGGGTTCTTTGGATCCCAACGAACGATAACTTGTGCGCCTTCATCAGTTGAATTGGCGAACTTCACATTGCTATCTGCAGGCTTTCCGTATACGAATGCATCAGAGCCGAGCTCTTCGACAACTTCTACAAGTACATGGAAGCCAGTCGATGATGGAACCCAACCCTCTGGGCGGATACCGACGATGACTGATGAGCCAGCTGAAGCTGGAACATCGATATTGAGATCACCCATCTGAGCCTTGCCGCCTGAGACAGGAGCGATAAGGAGGTTCATTGCAGGTGAGCCGATAAAGCCAGCAACGAATGCATTGGCAGGCTTGTCATAGAGATTACGTGGTGTATCTACCTGCTGGAGGAGACCATCCTTAAGAACTGCTACGCGATCACCCATGGTCATCGCTTCAACCTGATCGTGTGTTACATAGACTGTTGTGATTCCGAGGCGGCGCTGAAGCGCTGCAATCTGAGTACGTGTTGCAACGCGGAGCTTTGCATCGAGGTTAGATAGTGGCTCATCCATCAAGAAGACCTGTGGTTCGCGAACAATTGCACGTCCCATAGCAACGCGCTGACGCTGTCCGCCAGAGAGAGCCTTTGGCTTACGCTCGAGGTATGCCTCAAGGTCGAGCAACTTAGCTGCTTCACGGACGCGCTTATCGCGCTCTTCCTTATCGACGCCAGCGATCTTGAGTGCAAAGCCCATGTTCTCTGCAACTGTCATGTGTGGATAGAGCGCATATGACTGGAAGACCATTGCGATATCGCGATCCTTTGGTGCGACATTTGTTACATCGCGATCGCCAATCAGAATTCGACCGCCATCAATCTCTTCAAGACCGGCCAACATACGAAGTGATGTTGACTTACCGCAACCTGATGGACCGACTAGTACCAAGAACTCGCCATCTGCGACGGTGAGGTTGAGCTTGTCTACAGCAGGGGTGGTAGTTCCTGGGTAGATGCGGGATGCATTTTCAAATACAACTGATGCCATTTTTTCGCTTCCTTATCCGGGCAGGTACGTGCCCGACGTTCCGAGGGTAAGGCGCTGGCCGGTTGGCCAACGGGGAAAGGCTATAGCCACCTAGACCTGCCGGGAAGAGGCTCGCTAGACTTCTCACACTATGGACCCACACCCGAGCGGCTCAATTCTCGCCCCCATCGCCCTAGTCCTCTTCCTCATCTTCCTCGGAGCACTCTTCGTCGCAGCTGAGATTGCGCTGATCTCTTTACGCGAGAGTCAGGTCCGACAGGTGGCCCTCCGCGGTCGTCGCGGGGCAAAGGTTGCCAAACTTCACTCCAACCCCAATCGACTCCTTGCCGCCGTTCAAGTCGGCGTAACGCTCTCCGGTTTTCTCTCCGCTGCCCTTGGCGCTGAGAAGCTTGGCCAATTTGTTATTCCATGGCTGGAAGATCGCGGACTTGAATCTGGTGCTGCAAATACCGCATCGCTGATCGGACTCACCTTGATCATCGCCTATATCTCTCTTGTCTTCGGCGAACTCGCACCGAAGAAGTTGGCGCTCTTTCGATCTGAACCGATTGCGATGTGGTCAGCTGGCATCATCGACTTTATTGCAAATCTCTTCCGCCCAGTGATTTGGCTCCTCTCAAAATCTACCGACCTCGTTGTTCGACTATTCGGAATTGATCCCAAAGAGAGTCGCGAGCAGATGTCGGAAGAAGAGTTGCTTGATCTCGTTACTGGCCACGCTGCCCTCACCGATGAAGAGCGTGACATTGTGGAGGAAGTTTTTAACGCATCAGAGCGACAAGTTCATGAGGTGATGGTTCCTCGAACCGAAGTTGATTTTATAGATGGCTCACTTACCATCGCCAAAGCAATGGTGCTGGCAACTGAAAAGTCACACTCTCGTTATCCAGTTGTGCGCGGCTCCTCCGATGAGGTAATTGGCTTTATCCATGTGCGCGATTTAATTGATCCAGCACTGGTGAATTCGCAGGCAAAGATTCAAGAGCTCTCACGTAACATCATGTTCTTACCCGGCACCAAGGGAGTTCTACCGGCCCTGACCGAGATGCGAGCACAGCGTCAGCACTTAGCCATTGTGCTCGATGAGTACGGTGGAACAGATGGCATCGTCACGATGGAAGATTTGGTTGAGTGCCTCATCGGCGATATTCGTGATGAATACGATGGTGACGAGCAAGATCTCTCAAGCGACTCCCGTACCGGAGACTTTGAGGTCGATGGCCTGATCTCCATTGAAGATCTCGCCGAGCAATCAGGGGTCGATATCCCAGAAGGTCCATATGAAACCTTAAGTGGATATGTGATGCACTTCCTTGGGCGAATTCCGACCGAAGGCGACCTACTCAATGTCAATGGAATCCGAATCACCGTCCTATCGATGGAGGGCAAGCGGGTAGGGCGTTTATTAATCTCTCGTTAGCTGCAACCCATGCGAGAATGCAGCCATGAGTAAGAAGCGAGTCCTCTCGGGAATCCAACCCACCAGCGATTCCTTCCACCTCGGCAACTACCTCGGGGCGGTAAAGCAGTGGGTCGAGCTCCAAGACGGCCATGATGCCTTCTACTGCATTGTTGATCTCCATGCCCTCACCGTTGAGACCGAGCCTGCTCTACTGCGTAAGCGCACCTTGATGTCCGCGGCACAATTGTTGGCGCTCGGAATCTCGCCAGAGAAATCAACGCTCTTTGTCCAATCACAAGTTCCACAACATAATCAATTGGGTTGGATTATGGAGTGCATGACTGGTTTTGGTGAAGCCAGCCGTATGACGCAATTTAAAGATAAGTCATCTAAGGCAGGAGCAGATGCTGCTCGCGTAGGTCTCTTTACATATCCAATGTTGATGGCCGCCGATATCTTGCTCTACCAGAGCCACTTGGTTCCAGTTGGTGAAGATCAACGCCAACATATCGAACTTACTCGCGATCTTGCTGGTCGCTTTAACTCGCGCTATGGGCAGACCTTTGTGGTGCCTGAAGGCTTTATCTTAAAACAAGGCGCGAAGATCTATGACATTCAAGATCCGACCGCAAAGATGAGTAAATCTTCTGGCTCTGGCGCTGGATTGATTGACATCCTTGATGCCCCAGAGGTCAATCTTAAGAAGTTTAAGAGCGCAGTAACTGACGCTGGTCGTGAAGTTAAATTCGATGCAGTTGAAAAGCCAGGCATCAGTAATCTGCTCACGATTCACTCAGCGCTCTCTGGAACAAGTATCCCTGACCTCGAGAATGAATTTGCAGGAAAGGGATATGGAGACTTCAAGACCGCTGTCGCCGAAGTTGTCGTCGAGTACTTCCGACCAATTCGAGCTCATGCACTAGAACTCCTTGAAGATGAAGGTCACCTGCTCGAGATTCTCCACCAAGGTTCGACCAAGGCTCGTGAAGTTGCGCAAACTACGTTGGAGGCGACTTATCAGAATTTGGGAGTAGTCCTCTAATGAAGTTCCGCGCTGCACTCCTCACCCTGGTGCTAGCTTCGACAACTCTCGCAATTTCTCCAGCGCTCTCTGCACCGCTCACCATCGGTATCGCTTACGACATTGGGGGCAGAGGAGACCGCTCCTTTAATGATGCTGCTGCTATTGGGTTAGAGAAGGCAAAGAAGAAATTTGAATTCACCGTCGAGGCGATTGTCACCGATGGCACCTCTATCGATCGCGAACGGCGCGTACGTAGCCTTATCGCGAAGAACTGCAATCCCGTGATTGCAGTTGGTAGTGGTTATGCGCCAACCATCAAGACTTTGGCGGCAGAGTTTCCCGATACTCAATTCGCGATCTTGAATGATGCAACAATCGAGGCGCTTAATGTGAGCTCACTAATCTTCTCCGATACCCAGGCTGCATACCTTGCCGGATATAGCGCAGCGCTTGCCTCAAAGAGCGGCAAAGTTGCCATGATTGCATCGAGCACTCAAGCTGATATGTTCCATGACGGCTTCTCAGCGGGAGTAAAAGCTGCCAAGAAATCGGTCACTTCGATAATCCGATACGTCAATGGCTCGTCAACTGCAGCGTCAAAGATGGCGATGGATGCCGGTGCGGACGTGCTCTTTATTGCGCGCCCAGGATCTAACTCTGAAATCTTCAGCCAGATCGCCAATCGCAACAAGGCGAAATCAAAAAGTAAGGGTTACAAGCAAGTTGGCATGATTTCGATTGAACCCGATCAATATGTAACTATGACCACGAGCAATAGACAGTTTCTCTATGCAACCGTTGTAAAACATGTTGATAAGGCAATCTATGACGTAATTACCTTGGCGATCTCTGGTCGCCAGTATCTCGATATTCTCGATGCCGAACGTGGAATTTACGGCCACCGATATAACGTCAGCGATGGTGGCATTACCTTTAAGACTTATCTGCCAGCGCTCGCATCGGCCAACTCTCTAATTAATGGCGCAGCGGCTCAAGCTTCAAAAATCGCAGCGTAGCTACCCGAAAGGCGCCCCTTTCTATCAACCTATGGTTGAGACTTCTCCCAATTGTTACTTAAGAAACATGACATTCATCTAGGGCTTCTAGGCAAATGAGTGGTCAGTAGATACGCTCTCGCTACTTGGCCTTGATCCCCTTCACCTTCGTGAAAAGGCTATTTTCGGAAGTTCTCAAACCATGGAGGAACATTGAAAAACACATATAAGTTTATGGCTGTCTTCGCTACAGCTGCGCTTGTACTTACAAGCTGCGGATCTTCAGGGAGCGAATCAGCAGTAAAGGCATGTCTCGCCCTTGATACCGGAGGCGTGGATGACAAGTCATTTAACGCTTCAGCATGGGCTGGCGCACAGGCTGCAGCTGAAGAGAATGCAGATATTGAGGTCAAGTACCTCGCTGCAACATCAGATGCTGATTACGCACCAAATATTAAGAAGCTTGTAGATGAGAAGTGCAACATCATCGTTGGTGTTGGATTCCTTATCAACGGTGCAATCGTAGAAGCTGCAAAGGCTAATCCAGATGTCCACTTCGCAATCGTTGATCAGGATGGCGAAGATCACGGCGCAGATGGATCTGTCTACCCAGGCACCAAGTTTGATAACTTGAAGCCACTTCAGTTCGCAACAAACGAGTCTGCATTCCAGGCTGGTTACCTTGCAGCTGGCGTTTCAAAGACCGGAAAGGTCGCGACATACGGCGGACTTAACATTCCACCAGTCACAATCTTCATGGATGGCTTTGCTAAGGGTGTAGCTCACTACAACTCAGTTAAGGGAACATCTGTAAAGGTCCTCGGTTGGGATACTGCTAAGGCTGACGGAACATTCGTCGGTGGCTTCTCAGATTCAGCTAAGGCACTTCAGATCTCTAAGAACTTCGAGCAGCAGGGTGCAGATGTAATCTTCCCAGTTGCCGGTGGTCTTGGTGGCGCAACAGCAGGTAACTCACAGGCTTCAGGTAAGTCAAAGGTTATCTGGGTTGATACAGATGGATATGTTGCAGCTCCACAGTATGCATCAGTCCTTCTCTCATCAGTTGTAAAGGGTGTTGATGTATCTGTAAAGACAGTCATCCTTGATGAAGCAGCTGGAACATATAGCGCTGAGGGTTACATCGGTAACCTTTCAAACGGCGGCACATACTTGGCTCCATACCATGACCTAGAGAGCATGGTCTCTGCAGAACTTCAGGCAGAGATCACAGCACTTGGTGATGCAATCAAGTCAGGTGAAGTATCAGTTAAGTAATCAATTACTTAATTAGAAAACACTCAAAACGAGGCTGGTGCAATCTGCACCAGCCTCGTTTTGCTTTGTATAACCCCGTTAAAGAAGGTAGATTTACTGCATGTCCCTAGAGTTGCGCGGCATCACAAAACGTTTTGGATCTCTTACTGCAAACGATTCGATTAATTTAAAGGTCGAAGCTGGTGAGATTCACGCCATCCTTGGCGAGAACGGTGCTGGAAAATCAACGCTCATGAATATCGTCTATGGACTTCTCTCACCTGATGAAGGTTCTATCTGGGTAGATGGCCGTGAAATCACTATTAACTCACCGCTCGATGCTCTCGCTGCTGGTATCGGTATGGTGCATCAACACTTTATGTTGATTCCGGTATTTACCGTTGCAGAGAACATTGTTCTTGGCCATGAGAAAGTTAAAGGACCAGGTTTCCTGGATCTTGAGACGGCAAGACGTGAAATTGCTCGAGTATCGGCGGAGTTTAACTTTGATGTAGACCCTGATGCATTGGTAGAAGATCTTCCAGTTGGTATTCAACAGCGAGTCGAGATCATTCGAGCCCTGATTTACGATGCCCGCGTTCTTATTCTCGATGAACCAACTGCCGTACTTACTCCACAGGAGACCGACGAACTACTTCGAAATATGAAGAAGTTGCGAGATCAAGGTGCAGCGATAGTCTTTATTACCCACAAACTACGTGAGGTAAAAGAGGCGGCGGATAAGATCACGATTATTCGCAGAGGCGCCGTTGTGGGCACTGCCTCGCCCACTGCTAGCCAAGAAGAGCTCGCCTCGCTGATGGTCGGTCGCCCAGTCGCACTCGATGTCACCAAAGCGCCACCTGCGCTTGGCGATGTACTTCTTACCGTTAAAGGCCTCAATATTCACGATCACACGGGGCGAAATCTCGTTAAAGATATCTCCTTCGAACTCCGCGCCGGTGAAGTCCTGGCGGTAGCGGGAGTCCAAGGCAATGGCCAATCAGAGTTGGCAGAGGCGATTGTCGGACTGCAGGAGCATGTCACTGGAGAGATCAACCTCGATGGCGTAGATCTCTCGCGCAGCTCGGTTCGCCAAGCGCTCCATGCCGGTATCGCCTTCGTGCCAGAGTCGCGAGAGGAAGATGGGCTAATTTCTTCATTTAGCATTGAAGAGAATCTCATCCTCGATCTCCATGATCTTCCACCATTTGCGCGAGGCCTAGTAATTTCGCAGGATGAGGTAGTCAGTAATGCTGCGAAGCGGGTTACCGAGTTCGATATTCGCGCACAATCTCCGAAAGATCCAGCATCGTCACTCTCTGGTGGCAATAAGCAGAAGGTGGTCTTAGCTCGCGAGCTCTCTCGTCCAGTTAAGTTGGTAGTCGCATCACAACCAACGCGTGGCCTTGATGTAGGTTCGATTGAGTTCGTTCACGAGCGAATAATCGCGGAGCGCGATTCAGGTAGGGGAGTTCTTCTCTTCAGTACTGAGCTCGACGAAGTCGTCGCCCTGGCTGATCGGATTGCAGTGATGTATCGCGGAGAGTTTATTGCGATTGTCCCAACCAGTACTTCTCGAGAAGAGTTAGGTCTATTGATGGCAGGTATCAAACGATGAAGAGCTTACTTCGAAAGATAACTCTTCCACTCCTTGCATTTGTCATGGCGCTCGTTGCCAGTGGCTTACTTGTCGCATTCTCTGATGCGAAAGTTTTGGCTTTGAAGTCAAACCCGCTATCGATGATCCTCAAGGCTTTTGAAACCGCTGGCAATGCATATTGGGCGCTCTACCGAGGTTCGATCTTCGATCCAAACCTCACCAGCGATGGCTTCCTCTATGGTTTCTATCCGCTCTCAGAGACGCTGGTTGCCTCCGCACCACTCATCCTCACCGGTCTCTCTGTGGCCTTGGCATTTAAGGCCGGTCTCTTCAATATCGGAGCGCAGGGCCAATTTATCGCTGGTGCGATCGGAGCTAGTTATGTCGGCTTCCACTACGAACTTCCAGTCTTTATCCATGTCATCGCCGCAATTGCAGCTGCGATGGTTTGTGCAGGCCTCTACGGCGGTTTTGTAGGGCTCCTCAAGGCTCGCACCGGTGCGCATGAAGTTATCGTCACCATCATGCTCAACTATGTAGCAGGTTACTTCCTGCTCTGGTTGCTTAGTACTGAGGCTTTCCTACGCCCAGGTCGCAAAGATCCACTCGCCCCAGAAGTTCGCGAAACTGCGCGCCTGCCCCATCTCTTTGGTGAAGATCTCCGCGCTAACTTCGGTTTCATTATCGCTCTCGCTGCTGCAGCTGTTGTCTGGTGGTTGCTCAATCGAAGTACCTGGGGATTTAAGTTCCGCGCAGTTGGCGCCAATGCGGCAGCAGCGCGCACCGCTGGAATCTCCGTAGGTCGCTCAACAACTGCGGTGATGTTTATCGCCGGCGCACTCGCAGGTTTGGGTGGCGCCGTTCAAATTCTCGGATCAGAGCCGGCGATGACCGCTGGTGTTGGTGGCTCCTTCGGATTCGATGCGATTACTGTTGCGCTCCTCGGACGTGGAACTCCAATTGGAACCGTCTTTGCTGCGCTCCTCTTCGGCGCACTTCGCGCTGGCGGACTTACTATGCAGGCGAGCACTGAGACTCCGCTCGATTTGGTATTGGTAATTCAAGCTCTAGTAGTTCTCTTTATTGCAGCTCCTGCTCTAGTTAAGGCAATCTTTAAGTTGAAGAACGTTGATACTGGACAGGCAGTTGCTTCGAAGGGTTGGAACGGATAATGGCGACTCTCGATATGCGAACTCTCTCTGCGCCAGAACGCCGCCGCCTCCGCGGACTTATCTCAATGGCAGTTCTCGCCCTCTTTGGCCTCATTGTCTTCGCGTTGCTGCCTAAGGCGGGAAAGCCAGTCACTTATAGCTTTGTATTAGGTGATGAGTGGGTCTTGATGAAGGAGTGGATTGTCGACTCCAAGAACGCTGCGCTAGGTTTTGCTATTTCAGCGCTCGTTGCCGTTGTCATCGCTGCGATTCAATTTAGATTACGTAAGACAGTGCGGTTAGCAAGTGCGCTATTTGCCATCTCATTCCTCATGTCATTCTTAAGCTGGGCAGCGGCCGGCAAGTTCATTCCTTTTACTGGATTACTCCAAGGTGGCCTCCTTCTCTCGGTGCCGCTGATCTTCGGTGCGATGGCGGGTGTGCTCTCTGAACGTTCTGGCGTAATCAATATTGCAATCGAAGGCCAACTACTCGCTGGTGCATTTGCCTCTGGCGTACTTGCTTCGTTATTCCATAGCAATTGGATTGGACTTCTCTTCGCCCCAATAGCTGGAGCGCTCATCTCACTACTGCTAGCGACTTTTGCCATCAAATATGGAATTGACCAGGTAGTACTTGGCTTTGTTCTCAATGTGCTGGTAATTGGTCTGACCAACTTCCTTTACAAGAAGCTCTTGATTCCATATCAAGTCGATTGGAACTCTGCGGTCGCCTTTACTCCGATTGAGATACCACTGTTATCGAAGATTCCGGTCTTGGGGCCAATCTTCTTCGCCCAGAGCATCATTGTTTATCTTATGTATGTGGTCGTGACGATTATTCATATTGCACTCTTTAAGAGTAAGTGGGGTCTGCGCACTCGTGCCGTTGGCGAACATCCAACAGCTGCCGAATCTGTCGGTATTGATGTCAATAAGATTCGCTTTAAGAATGTGATTATCGCTGGTGCAGTTGCTGGTCTTGGTGGCGCGTTCTTCACCTTAGGCGCGGTCGGCTCGTTCAGCAAAGAGATGACGGCAGGCAAGGGCTTTATCGCACTCGCCGCACTGATCTTCGGTCGCTGGAGCCCACTAGGGGCGGTTGCGGCAGCTTTGATCTTCGGCTTTGCCGATAACTTGCAAGGCCTGCTCACAATCACCGGTACGCCAATTCCATCTGAATTTATGTTGATGGCGCCATATATCGCCACCATCATCGCAGTATCTGGATTTGTCGGCAGGGTGCGAGCACCGGCCGCCGATGGCATTGCATACAAGCGTGGAGGCGGATCTCGCTAATGGAGATAAATTGGCAGCTCTTGCACGACAAGGCGTTAGGCGCGATGAAGAAGGCTTATGTGCCATATTCGAAATTTCCAGTGGGAGTTGCCGCTCTCGTCGATGATGGTCGAATCATCACCGGCTGCAATGTTGAGAATGCAAGCTATGGGCTCACGCTCTGCGCTGAGTGCGGACTTGTTTCATCACTCATCGCCACAGGTGGCGGACGTCTGCTCGCATTTACCTGTGTCGATATATCTGGCAATCCATTGATGCCATGCGGTCGCTGCCGCCAACTCTTGCAGGAGCATGGTGGCGCCAAGTTGCAGTTGATGACCGATGATGGAGTTAAGACCCTCAATGATCTCTTGCCGTGGGCCTTTGGTCCAGAAGAGATTGAAAGTCGTTTGTCATGATCGAACCTTTTGCCGCGGTTGAGATAATTGCTGCCAAGCGTGATCGCAATGAGCTGACCGACCCGCAGATTGATTGGGTCGTAGACGCTTACACTCGCGGCGTTGTAGCTGACGAACAGATGTCAGCGCTGCTGATGGCGATTCTCCTCAACGGAATGAACTCCCGCGAAATTTCGCGTTGGACCAACGCGATGATCAATAGCGGTGAACGAATGGATTGGTCTGCCCTCGATCGTAAGACTGCAGATAAACACTCAACTGGCGGCGTCGGTGACAAGATCACCCTCCCATTGGCACCGTTAGTGGCTGCCTGTGGGGGAGCGGTGCCACAGCTCTCTGGTCGCGGGCTTGGACATACCGGTGGAACGCTCGACAAGATGGAGTCAATCCCAGGGTGGCGGGCATCGCTTACCAATGAGGAGATGCTCCATGTATTGCAAACGACTGGTGCTGTAATTTGCGCAGCGGGCGCTGGACTCGCTCCGGCAGATAAGAAGCTCTACGCACTCCGCGATGTGACGGCAACAGTTGAGGCAATTCCGCTGATCGCATCATCGATTATGAGTAAGAAGATTGCTGAAGGAACTTCAGCGCTAGTCCTCGATGTAAAGACCGGTTCTGGCGCCTTCATGTCAGATCCAGCAAAGGCCTCCGAGCTTGCCCGCACCATGGTTCAGCTAGGTGTCGATGCCGGAGTCAAGATGCGCGCACTTGTTACCGCAATGGATGTCCCACTTGGTCTAACTGCAGGTAATGCGTTAGAGGTGCGAGAATCGATAGAAGTCCTCGCCGGTGGCGGTCCCAGTGATGTCGTTGAACTCACCATTCTGCTAGCGCGCGAGATGATTGATGCTGCTGGAATTGTTGGCAAAGATCCAGCAGATGCACTGAAAGATGGCAGCGCAATGGATCATTGGCGGGCGATGGTTGCCGCACAAGGTGGTAATCCTGATGCTCCACTTCCAGTTGCTCGCGAACAACACATCGTCACGGCAAAAGCGAGCGGCATAGTCACGACTATGGATGCAATGAAAGTTGGCGTCTCTGCTTGGCGCCTTGGTGCAGGTCGTTCGAAGCAAGGCGAGGCTGTTCAGGCAGGTGCTGGAATTGAGATGCACGCAAAGCCGGGAGATTCAATAGAAGCCGGCGCACCACTCTTTACCCTCCATACCGACGAGCCAGCTCGATTCGAACGCGCCCTTGAAATCCTTGAGGGTTCAGTAGAGATTGTGCCTGGCGGGGTCGTTAATCGATTACCGCTTGTCCTAGAGAGGATTGAGGGATGAGCTCGGTAAATCCAGATCTACTTAAAACCCCTTCCGAGGCGCAGATAAAGCGGCTGCCAAAGGCGCTTCTGCATGATCACCTCGATGGCGGTCTTCGCCCTGAGACGATTATTGAAATCGCCCAAGAGATTGGCCATGCTCTTCCAACAAATGATCCAGTGGAACTCGCTGAATGGTTTCGAGCTTCATGCGATTCTGGCTCACTAGTTCTTTATCTAGAGACATTCGCACATACAGTTGCGGTGATGCAGCGCGAGCAAGACATCATCCGAGTTGCTCGTGAATGTGCCATCGATTTAGCGCGTGACGGGGTCGTGTATGCCGAAGTCCGAATGGCACCTGAGCTTCTGACAGAGAAGGGCCTCTCGCTCTCTCAAGTGGTCGAAGCAATCTTGGCTGGCTTTAACGAGGGAGAGAAGGCGGCGCTCCTTGAGGGAAATAAGATTCGTATCTTCTCGCTCCTCTGTGGAATGCGCCAGAATCAGCGTTCGCAAGAGGTA
>JBEGTC010000013.1:0-15403 GCA_041179565.1 Actinomycetota bacterium | reverse complement strand
ATATCGGCGGCAAAGAGATAGGTAGCGATGCGGTTATCGTCATCGTATTCAACAGATACGAAATCGCCGACCTGCGTAGCAAATTCAGCCTCAGCGAGAGCTGCATCGCGCGCGATTGATTGTGCATCGAAGGTCTTCATGTTCTAAGGGTAAAGCAGAAGGGGCCACCGATACTAATCGGCAGCCCCTTCGTGCGTAATAAGACTATTAGAAGTCCATATCTCCACCAGCAGCTGAAGGTGTCATTGCACCCTTTGGCTCTGGCTTATCTGTAATAACTGCCTCTGTTGTAATAAACAACGCTGCAATTGATGCTGCATTTTGAAGAGCAGAACGTGTGACCTTAGCTGGATCGATGATGCCAGCCTTGATCATATCTACGTACTCACCTGATGCGGCATTGAGACCGAAGCCAGCTTCGAGATGGCGAACCTTCTCAACAACTACTCCGCCTTCAAGACCGGCATTGACAGCGATCTGCTTGAGTGGCGCTTCGATAGAAACTTCAACGATGCGAGCACCGACAGCTTCTTCGCCTTCAAGCTTCAACTTCTTAAATGCTGCAGTTGCTGCCTGGAGAAGTGCAACGCCACCACCGGCGACGATTCCTTCTTCAACAGCTGCCTTAGCGTTACGGACAGCATCTTCGATGCGGTGCTTGCGCTCCTTGAGTTCGACCTCAGTTGCAGCACCAGCCTTGATAACAGCTACGCCACCGGCGAGCTTTGCAAGACGCTCTTGCGCCTTCTCGCGGTCGTAATCTGAATCTGTCTTCTCAATCTCGTTGCGGATCTGATTGACGCGGCCCTTAATCTGCTCAGCATCTCCAGCGCCTTCAACGATTGTGGTCTCTTCCTTAGAGATAACAACCTTGCGAGCGCGACCGAGAAGTTCGAGACCAGCTGTCTCTAGCTTGAGGCCAACTTCCTCTGAGATCACTGTTGCACCGGTAAGGATTGCAATGTCTTGGAGCATCGCCTTGCGACGATCACCAAAGCCTGGCGCCTTAACTGCAGCAGAGCGGAAAGTTCCCTTGATCTTATTTACTACGAGAGTTGCTAGCGCTTCACCTTCAACATCTTCTGCGATGATTGCAAGTGGCTTACCTGACTGCATTACCTTCTCAAGTAGTGGAACAAGATCCTTAATTGATGAGATCTTGTTATTGACGATCAAGATGTATGCATCTTCAAGAACTGTCTCCATGCGATCGGTATCAGTTACGAAGTATGGTGAGAGGTAACCCTTATCAAAGCGCATACCTTCGGTGAGCTCGAGCTCGAGTCCGAATGTATTTGACTCTTCAACAGTGATTACGCCTTCCTTACCGACCTTATCCATCGCCTCAGCGATCATCTCGCCGATTGTTGCGTCAGCAGCTGAGATCGAAGCGGTCGCTGCAATCTGCTCCTTTGAATCAACAGACTTTGCCATCGATAGAAGTTCGGTGACGATTGCGGCAACTGCCTTCTCAATACCGCGCTTAAGCGCCATTGGATTTGAGCCAGCTGCAACGTTGCGAAGACCTTCGCGAACGAGAGCTTGAGCCAAGACTGTTGCTGTTGTTGTTCCGTCACCGGCAACATCATCAGTCTTCTTGGCAACTTCCTTAACGAGCTCGGCGCCGATCTTCTCCCAAGGATCTTCGAGTTCGATCTCCTTAGCGATAGATACGCCATCGTTGGTAATAGTTGGTGCGCCCCACTTCTTCTCGAGGACGACGTTACGTCCGCGAGGGCCGAGGGTTACCTTGACTGCGTCCGCTAGTACATTCATTCCGCGCTCTAGACCACGGCGCGCTTCTTCATTAAAGGCGATCTGCTTTGCCATCTAATTACTCCTCTTATTTATGGAACTGTGCTGGCCGATCAGGGATTATCACTCTCGGCCTGTGAGTGCTAACGCCAAGGGTAGTTGGGAGTATTCCCGCACGCAAAACGAAGGGTGGCAGCGCGGGTGGAGGGTGTAGAGAGGGGCTTATTTAGCGGAGCGAGCCTGCATGCGGGCCTCACGGAGGCGGCGCAGGCGCTTAACCAACATCGGCGATGCCTCGAGGGCGTCGTCGCGATCGATGAGGTCGTTGAGGAGCTGGTAGTAACGAGGGGCGGAGAGGTCGAAGAGCTCCTTAATGGCGCTCTCCTTTGCTCCGGCGAAGCGCCACCAATTGCGTTCGAAGTCGAGGATGCGGCCCTCGAGATCGGTAAGGGTTGAACCTTGAGTGCTTGGATTTTCTAGCGCTGACATATGCCCCATCCTAAAGGCGACCTATGACAAAGTGTGGGATTTCGCCTCAGATTTAGCTGCAGCTTTCACAATGTTGCGAAGCATCGTCGGAAAGATAAAAAAGTGGAATGGCGAGACGAGATACCAATAAATCTGTCCCCCTAAACCACGTGGTGCAAATAACGCATCTTGCGAAACGATGGTCTTGCCATCGCGCTCTTCTAAAGTGAATTCCAACCAAGCTTTGCCCGGAAGAATCATCTCGGCATAGAGTCGAAGTTTCTTACCGCGATCTAAATCTTCCACTCGCCAAAAATCTAAACTATCTCCGATGCGAAGTAGCTTTGGATCGCGACGTCCGCGACGAAGTCCAACGCCACCGACCATGCGATCTAACAAACCGCGTAAATACCAGAGCCAATCGGAACCGAACCAACCGTGTTCGCCACCGATACTTTCAATCTCCTCCCAAACATATTTGAGAGATACATCGGTCGTCTGTTCGCGGTGATCGCTAAGCGTTAATTCGCCGGCCCACGCTGGATCGCTCTGCGCTTTCTGCCACGGCGCAGTTGGATATGACGCATCAGACCAACGTGTATCAACGGTGTTATTAGCTGTTCTTGTCAGCGCTAATTCAATCGCTTGAGTAACTGTTAGCAAACCCTCTGCCGGCAATGGAATCACTGAATCTATTCGCTTGTTGGGATCAACAACGACTTCGCTAATCAGCGATTCAACCAGTGGTCGAGCAAGGGAAGTTGGTACCGGAGTAACAAAGCCAATCCAAAGGCTAGAGAGCTTCGGTGATAAGACTGGCACCTGAATGATTTTTCGCTTACGCAACCCAGAGATGGCGGCGAACTTCTGCATCATCTGCGCATAGGTAACAACTTCTGGACCACCGATATCGTAAATAGCATCGATAGGTTTAGTTAAATTCGCAGCTGACCTTAAGTAGTAGAGAACATCGCGAATCGCAATCGGTTGAGTGCGGTTTGAGACCCACTTCGGTGTCGTCATAATTGGCAGACGGTGGGTGAGATGGCGGAGCATCTCAAATGAGGCAGAGCCCGATCCAATAATGATGCCGGCGCGAAGTTCGAGCACTGGCGTTGGCCCAGATGCCAACTGGGTTCCGGTATTCATTCGAGAGGTTAAATGGCGGCTCCGGTTTTCATCATTGGCGATTCCACCGAGATAGACGATCTGCGCAATCTCAGCTCTAGCTGCAGCTTCGGCAAAGCCACGAGCCATCGCTGCCTCAATATCGCCAAAGTCGGTAGCAACGTTGATTGAGTGCAGGAGGTAGTAGGCGGTGTGCACACCATTGAGTGCGCGATCTAAATCATCGCTATTGCTGGCATTGCCTTCGACGATTTCAACGTAATCGGCCCAACTCTGTCCTTGAATCTTCTTGGCATCACGGACAAATACTCGAACTCGCTTGCCATCATTGAGGAGATCGCGCACTAAGCGTCCGCCAACATAACCAGAGGCACCAGTTACGCAGTAGATACGCTCTCGATTCTGCTTCTCCATACCTGTGAGCCTAGACTGAGACCATGAGCACTTCTACCCGAAACACAAACGCCAAGCCGAGAGTTGTCATCTTGGGCGCTGGTTTCGGTGGTCTCACCGCAGCTCGAGCGTTGGCGGGAAAGGCTGATGTCGTTCTCGTTGACCGACATAACTTCCAGACCTTCCTTCCACTTCTCTATCAGGTATCCACTGCCGGGCTTGCAGCCGATCACGTCGTGCATCCAGTCCGTGGTGCGCTCCGTAAAACTGATATTAAATTTCGAATGGGATCACCTATCTCAATCGATCACAAGAACAAATCTGTCAAACTCGACTCATCAGAGGTCCTCGAATTTGATCATCTGATCGTCGCCCTCGGATCAGTTACTGCTGACTTTGGCGTTCCAGGTGTTTCTGAACATGGCCTCGGAATGAAGAGCGTCCATGAAGCGCTCACCATTCGCGCAGAGGTTATGCGCCGCTTTGAAGATCTCTGCCGGTTTGAGGATGAGACCCGTCTTTCAATCGCCGTTGTTGGTGGCGGTCCCACTGGAGTTGAGATGGCTGGCGCACTCGCTGAGTTAAAGCGCGGACCACTCCGTAACGATATGGCGCACGCCGCCGAACATATCGATATCTATTTGATTGAAGCTGGTTCGCGAATTCTGCCGATGTTTAGCGAGAAGTTATCTTGCCGAGCAACTGCCGACCTTCAGAAGTTAGGTGTGCATGTTCGAACCAACACTGCAGTGCGCGAAATCAAACCACGCCAGATTATTATTAAAGATGGCGAGCCAATTCCAGCTGAAGTTACGGTTTGGGCTGCTGGTGTTAAAGGTGAGCCAACTGCATCAACGTTAAATCTTCCTATCGCAGGCTCTCGTATCGCCTCCGGTCCAACGTTGCAGGTTGATAATTACCCACACATTTGGGCTATTGGCGATATCTCTGGCGCGCTCAATCCGGAAGGCCGCTTCTATCCAATGGTTGCGCCGGTTGCGCTACAACAGGGAAAGTTTGTCGCGAAACAGATTATCAATCTCTCACTCGGTAAGCCGTTAGAGAACTTTAAATATCGCGATAAGGGATCGATGGCAACCATCGGTCGCCACAAAGCAGTTGTTGAAGTTCGTAAATTCCGAATGGTTGGAGCCCCTGCCTGGTTTGCCTGGCTATGGCTCCACCTCTTCTATCTCTTAGGTGGTCGTAACAAGGTCGGAACTATGGCCGACTGGACCTGGAACTACCTCACCTTCGATCGCGGTAATCGCCACATTATGGATTCGCTCGACTAATGAAATCTGGTTACATCACAGTTGGTGGCCATGAAATCTTCTCTTATGAGTGGCCCAATAACGGCGAAGCTGCCGTAATTCTCCATGGCGGATTAAGTCAGACTTCGCACTTTGACGAATCCGTGCTGCCGGCAATCATCGATAACTTTCATATCTTCGGCTATGACCGCACTGGCCATGGATTTACCGGCGATCGCGAAGGCAGCATGCACTTCGAATATCAATATGAGGAAGCAGTTGCATATCTCGAAACGGTAGTTAAAGAACCAGCTCATTTAATCGGCCATAGCGACGGCGCAATCATCTCGTTAATGGTGGCGATGCGCCGCCCAGATTTAGTGAAATCTGTTGTGGCATTCGGTGGCAACTTCCATCACAGCGGAACTCTTCCACTACCCGAATGGGATGGCACCATCTCGCCTGAAGATCGTGCAGAGTACGAAGCAACATCACCCGATGCCCCGGAAACTCTTGAGGCGAAGATGCGGAAGATGTTCGATATTTGGAAGTCGGAACCTAATTTCACAGTTGCCGATATTTCGAAGATTCAATGCCCAGTATTGGTTCTCGTGGGCGATGATGATGTCATCGACCATCAACATAGCGTTGCCATGTATGAAGCGATTCCATTAGGTCAATTTGCCGTGATTCCAGGTACTTCGCATATTGCAAATAAGGAGAAGCCAGAGATCTTCCAATTGCTTATCCGAGAGTTCCTTAACGATCTTTCATATCCAATTACCAAGATGCCGATTCGCCGGACTCAAACACAGCAATAATTGAATAACTAGCAATCTATCGGTGTAATCTCACCTGTCTTAACGTCGTAGAGCGCACCGCCAACAGAGACACCTTGATTTAAGAGTGGATAAGAGCGGACTCGATTAACATCTTTAGCGAGCGCCCCTAATTGATCATTGGTGGTACGAAATTCAAGTGATGAGGTATTGACGCCGAATTGCTGATCGATGGTCGCGTGAATCTCCTCCTCGGTGTTCTCGGCCATGCGACATTGGGTGTGAGGCATAATCAAGATTCGCTTAACGCCCAACAGGTAAGTCGCCAAAACTAAAGTACGCAAAACATCCTCGGTCACTCGGGCACCAGCATTGCGAAGAATCTTGGCATCACCAGATCGCATACCCACGACTGATAGTGGGTTAATTCGCGAGTCCATACAGGTCACAATCGCGAGGCCGCGCTGGGCGACGCCAGTGAGTTCGGAGTACTTAAAGCTCTTGACGTATTCGGCATTCGCCTCGGTCAAGTCTTTAAATGCATCTGCGGGAAAGGTGCTCATAGAGGTCAAATCTTAGGTGTGTGCGCAGTTACGCGCCGGTTTCCGACCTATCAATTTGCGCCCCCGGCAGAAATCCCGCATGATTAGCTCATCAAGGGGAGTACCCCACGTCAGGTGTCGTCAATACGTTGCGCAAGCAGCCGGTGCCTGAGTCGATTGAAATCGGCGGCGGAGACCTTGTGTAATCGCTCGTCAGAGCTCTACACAAGGAGAAGCAATGAACGTATCAACTTATGCCTGGGTCGCGCTGCTGGCTTTTGTCGCAGCGATGCTGGTAATCGACCTCTTTCTTCACCGCGGCCATCAAGAGATCAAATTTAAAGAAGCTGCCCTCTGGTCCGTCATCTGGGTTATCTGTGGCCTCGCCGTAGGTGGCGTCATCTGGGCCTTTAGCGGCACTGATTTCGCACTGCAGTATTACAGCGGCTATCTCATTGAGAAATCACTCGCTGTCGATAACGTCTTTGTCTGGGGCTTGCTCTTTAGCGCCCTTGCAGTTCCACCACGCTTTCAGCACCGCGTTCTCTTCTTAGGAGTCGTCGGTGCGCTGGTAATGCGCGGAATTATGATTTTGATGGGCGCAGCGCTCATCAAAGAAGCAAGTTGGACCCTCTACATATTCGGTGCATTCTTGATTTACACGGGAATCAAGATGTTCCGAGAGCGCGGAGAGCACTTCGACCTCGAGAGCTCAAGGTTCTACCGCCTCATGAAGCGCAAGCTAAGAATGACCAGCGAGTACCACGGAGAGAAGTTTGTTGTGCGTATCAACGGACTGCGTTACTTCACACCGCTCTTCTTGGTACTCGTTATGGTCGAATTTATGGACCTGGTATTTGCAGTCGATTCGATTCCAGCGATCTTCGCAGTTACCGAAGAGCCATTTATCGTCTTTGCATCTAACGCCCTAGCAATTCTCGGCCTTCGCTCGATGTACTTCCTCATTGCAAACTTGATGGAGAAGTTCGTCTATCTCAAGGAAGGTCTATCGGTTATCTTGGTTTGGGTTGGTATCAAGATGATCGTCAGCCACGCGTTCTTTAAGATCCCGACATCGATATCGCTATCAGTGATTGTTGTAGTGATGACTGTGGCTATCGTCGCTAGCTTTAAGAAGAAGGCGGTTGTCGAAAAGTAATCGCCTGGCGAAGTGTGGAGCCCCCTGTCCGGGTTGAACGGACGACCTGCTCATTACAAGTGAGCTGCTCTACCACTGAGCTAAGGAGGCGTACTGCTTTTGAACGGCGTAATTATGGCATTAGAAACCCAATTATAAAAATTAGGTTTTCGCCGTATAAAAAGGGGGGATTTTTCGCTCTCGCCACTCAACTGCCTATCTTACGGAGGATAAGCATGGGAAGATTCCAGCATGCTACCTAACTACTGGACCAGCCCTGAGACCACCGCGATCAATCGCCTACCGATGCTCAACATCGAGCACTACGAGAAGTTGAGCCTCGATGGAACTTGGCGCTTCCAATTGCTCCGTAAGCCAACTGATCCAGTTCGCAAACGTTGGGCGAAGATTCCAGTGCCAGGTCTTTGGACGATGCAGCCAGAGAGCAGCGTCTTCTTCGATAAGCCGATCTACACAAATGTGCAGATGCCTTTTGATCACACTCCTCCAAATGTTCCTGAAGAAAATCCAACTGGTATCTACGAGCGCGACTTTGAAATTCCAGGTTCATGGGAGAACAAGCGCGTCGTCCTACACCTCGGTGGTTACGAATCAGTGGCCTTGGTCTGGGTCAATGGCGATATTGTTGGAATGACTAAAGATTCTCGCCTTGCAGCTGAGTTTGATGTTACAAAGTTCCTCAAAGGTGGCAAGAACACACTTCGCATTGATGTCACCAAGTGGTCTGATGCAACCTATATTGAAGATCAAGATCAGTGGTGGCACGGTGGAATCACTCGTTCGGTAAAGCTCTATGCCACAAATGATGTATTCATTGAGCGCTTCTACGCCACTGCCGGACTTAAATCAGATAACTCAACTGGCACACTCAAAGTCGATGCTTACATCGGCTCAGTCAATGACAAACCCAACGCTGGCTACACGATTCGTACTCGAATCGAAGAGCTGCCAAAGGTAAAGAGCGCTTCCATGAGCGGCTCGGTACATGCAATCTCAGCGCCAATTTGGACTGAGATGCCAGAAGAGCTCCGCAATGCGAGCAAAGATTTCTTTATCGGCACCTACTGGAATGGCGGCATGCCGCAGTCGCTCAAAGATGCACTCCGCAAGGTCGAGCCACCAACCCCAGGTCGAATCACGCTAGAGACCACCATCCCTAAGGTTGCGCCATGGTCGGCAGAAAACCCTGTTCTATACACACTTCATATCGAGCTCCTCGATCCAACTGGCAACGTAGTTCAGATCTCTAGCCAGAAGATTGGATTCCGCAGAGTTGAGGTCAAGGGTCGCGACTTCCTAGTCAATGGCCAGCCGATCATCTTCTACGGCGTTAATCGCCACGACTTCAATCGCTTTACCGGTCGCGCGCTTACTCGCGACGATATGCGTCAAGATCTCCTCGAACTCAAGCGTTGGAACTTCAATGCCGTTCGCACCTCGCACTATCCAAATGATGCAGCTTTCCTCGATCTCTGCGACGAACTTGGTTTCTATGTAGTCGGCGAAGCGAATATCGAATCACATGCCTTCTACGACTCGATCTGTAACGATCCTCGCTACCTCGGCGCATTTGTTGAGCGCGTAGGTCGTATGGTCGAACGCGATATCCATCATCCATCAGTTGTGATGTGGTCGCTTGGAAACGAATCAGGCGCTGGACTCAACCATGAGGCAGCTGCAGCATATGCGCGCGCCGCCGATCCATCACGTCCGCTGCATTATGAAGGCGCGATCCGTGGCGATTGGCGCTTTGGCCATTCACTCACCGATGTCATCTGCCCAATGTATCCATCGATTGCCGCAATCATCGATTATGCGAAGTCAGGTAAGCAAGATCGCCCACTCATTATGTGCGAGTACTCGCACGCAATGGGTAACTCCAATGGAACTCTCGCCGAGTATTGGCAGGCGATCGAAACTCTGCCTGGCCTACAAGGCGGATTTATCTGGGAGTTCTGGGATCACGGACCAGATCAGTTGATGCCTGATGGCACAACGCGATCTGCATACGGCGGCGATTACGGCGAGAAGAAGCATGATGGAAACTTCTGCTGCGATGGCATGGTATTTCCAGATCGCACTGCAAAGCCAGCGATGCATGAATTCAAATATTTGGCAGCTCCGGCAACGATCTCAACGACTAAGGCAGCTACCGGCCAATTCACCATCTTCAATAAGCAGTTCTTCACCGATATCTCGGACTTCGATCTCCTCTGGTCGATCACTTGTGATGGCCTAGTAGTAGATGGTGGTCGAGTGAAGCTACCTGCAGTTGCTCCGCGTAAAACCGGCAAATTCACAGTGAAATCGCCGGCTTTGGTTAAGGCCGAGGGCAAGGGAGAGCGCTTCATCACCTTCACCTTGCTCCGCAAGAGCAGCACCGCTTGGGCCTCAGCGGCTGCTGAGATTGGCTGGAGCCAATTCCCACTACCATCAAAGGCAGATCGCATTCCGGTTGCAACGACAAACGAATTCTTCGAAGGATCTGTAAATGATTCCGGCGAAATTGTTGTTCCATACGGCGTCTATGCGCCAGAGCTCTCGCTCTGGCGTGCGCCAACCGATAACGATCGCATCGGACATATCGCGACCAAGTGGGAGCGCTATGGTGTGCGCGAACTCAATCGAGTCGACTGCACCATCACAGAAAATGCTAAGTCTCGTAAGGTCGTAAGTATCTGGGAGACCAGCACCGGATTCACAATTAAGCAGACCCAAGTTGTGACTCCCGTTGCCGATGGTTTCGCAGTCAAAGAGACGATTGTTGTGCCAAAGCAGCTTGAAGATCTCGCTCGCGTAGGTATCAACTTTGAGATTGATGGTTCGCTCGATACCTACACCTACTTTGGTTCTGGTCCGCATGAGTCATACCCTGATCGCAAGATAGGTCGTATCCATCGCTGGGTCTCAACTGTCGCAGCGCAGTATGTTCCTTATGTTCGCCCTCAAGAAAATGGCGGACACGTTGGCGTACGTTGGTTTGAGCTCACCGGTAATGATGGTCGAGGCTTACGCGTTGATCTTGATAAGCCACTTCAAGTTTCGGTTACTCCAAACCGAGCTGAAGAGCTCGCTGATAAGACACATAATGTCGAGGTAGAAGCTTCTGGCAATGTTGTTGTTCATATTGACGCCGCACATCGAGGAGTTGGAACAGCATCATGCGGTCCAGACACAATCGCTAAGTACATTATCGGTGGCGGCACCTACACCTTTGGGTGGACGGTGAGAGCTATCTAATTCGATAGAGCGTTATGCCCGTGGCCAAGAAATTGGCTGCGGGTATTTTGCTGTCCGGCCATCGCCGGATGATTTGCCTTGGAGGCGGCGGATAATCCATGGCAGCGCAAAGACAAAGAACCATAAAACCCCGGTAATTCGCTGCTTTAGCCATGGCGTTGGCTTAGCTGGTGGGAGCGGGATCTTCCACGCTGGATCGCTCGGATAGTGGAGAACTTCAAGAACTCCCTGCGCTACCCGCCAATGCCCTTCGGCGTTGAGGTGAAGTCGATCGAAGGCGAGGAAACGATTATCTTTAAAGAAATCTAAATCGTTGGCATCGGTCAAAATCGCACCAACCTCAAGAGCTACCGATCGAATAGCAGCGTTATATTCGGAGAACCGGCGCTTCCAGACCTCAGAGCCACGCCCTTTATTGCCGGTATCTTCCAACACAGTAAAGAGGAGAATCGTTGCGCCAGATTTGGCGAGTTCTCGGACTGCGCTCTGATATTTAGCGATTGTTTTTGCAGCATCGTATCCAGGGCGTAGCGCATCATTTGCGCCAGCATGAAACGAGATTAACGTATCTTTTCCAGTCACATATTGAAGTGCGACCGGCACCTGATCATCGACTACTTGGCCAACTAACTTTCCACGAATGGCTAAGTTGGCGTAAGAGAAGTCGCCGGAGTGTTTAGCCATCTCATCGGCAACTCGATCTGCCCAACCGCGATAGTGACCATCGACTACCTCATCGGTCATGCCCTCGCTATACGAGTCACCACAGACAATAAATCGGTTGTACTTCATCGCTTAACCTTTACGGCGCTGCTCATCAATCCAGAACAAGGTAATTGACGTTGCAACTGATGCATTGAGTGATTCTGTCGATGAGCTAATTGGAATCGAGACGATGAGATCGCACTTCTCACGTGTGAGGCGAGCAAGTCCCTTTCCTTCAGAACCGACGATAATCATCAAGTCTTCGTTAGCGACCTTCATCTCAGAGAGCTCAACATCTGATTCGCCGTCGAGGCCGACGATAAACATGCCACGCTTCTTCGCATCATCAATGGTGCGGGCAAGGTTGGTGACCTGCGCAATTGGCAGACGGGCGGCAGCGCCGGCAGAGGTCTTCCACGCAGAGGCGGTAACGGCAGCTGCTCTACGCTCAGGAATAATGATTCCGGAGGCGCCAAAGGCTGCTGCAGAACGAGTTACCGCACCGAGATTTCGTGGATCTGTGACGCCATCGAGGGCGACGATTAACTTCGTTCCCTTTGCTCGGTCGCAGATCTCTTCATAACTTGAGTATTGGAATGGCTTAATACCCAAGATGATTCCTTGGCTATTCGGTGCAATCGTCTCAAGCTGTGCGCGATGGACCTCTTTAATTTGAAGGCCATGATTGAGTGTAAGTTGTAGCGACTCAGCGATGCGATCATCGATATCAACACCGCGCGCAACCATTACCTCAGTTGCTGGAACGTTCTCGCGAAGCGCCTCAAGAACTGCGTTACGACCGGAGACAATCTCGCCCTTTGGCATCTCAGACTTTGGCAGACGCGCTGCAGCCGGCTTCTTCGCTGCTGATTTTTCAGCGCGCTTCTTCGCCTTATGAGCTGCGTGGTATGGACGATCTTCCGCCTTAGGTGTTGGACCTTTGCCCTCTAAACCACGTTTGCGATTTCCACCAGAGCCAACTGTCGGGCCCTTCTTAGATTTACGAACTGCGCCGCGAGGCTTTGAATTTCCGGCCATTATGAACCACTTCCTTCAGTCTTACGTGAGATCGACCATCGTGGTCCTTGCGCTGTATCTTCGATAACAATTCCGAGGGCGGTTAGACCATCACGGATTGCATCTGAACTTTCAAAATCTTTACGGGCGCGCGCTGCCTCACGTTGAGCGAGCGCTAATTTAATGGTGCCATCAAGGGCGGCGGTAACATCATTGTTTGTTGATGCTGCAGCAAAAGCTGGATCAAATGGATCGCAACCAAGAACCTCTAGCGCACCGCGAATTTCGTTTGCTGAAGCTGCAATCGCAGCCTTATCGCCTGCGGTAATTGCGGTATTGCCGATACGAAGCGCTTCTGAGATAGATGCAAGCGCCGTAGGAACAGCTAAATCATCATTCATTGCATCGATAAAAGCAGTGCCGAGCACTGGTGTTGGTTCAACACCAAGAATTTCCACTGATCGCTGCAAGAAGGATTCAATACGACGGAAGGCCGTTGCCGATTCTGCGAGCGCTTCATGAGAGAACTCAAGCATTGATCGATAGTGGGCCGAACCTAAGTACCAACGGAGTTCGATGCCACGTACCGTCTTTAATAGTTCATGCACCTGTAATGAGTTACCAAGTGACTTAGACATCTTCTCACCAGATGCAGTCACCCAAGCATTGTGCATCCAACGGGAGGCAAATGAATAACCGGCCGCCTCTGACTGTGCAATCTCGTTCTCGTGGTGA
Source organism: Actinomycetota bacterium (assembly GCA_041179565.1). Lineage (GTDB taxonomy): Bacteria > Actinomycetota > Actinomycetes > Nanopelagicales > Nanopelagicaceae > Planktophila. The sequence continues at coordinate 2,229 of JBEGTC010000013.1, read as the reverse complement.
GGGAAGATCAGATCAAGGCCACCACCATGGATATCGAAAGCTTCACCAAGATATGTATGTGCCATCGCTGAGCATTCAAGGTGCCACCCTGGGCGACCTGCGCCCCATGGCGTTGGCCACGATGGGTCTCCTGGTTTAGCTGCTTTCCAAAGGGCAAAGTCGCGAACATCGCGCTTGTAGGTCTCATCGGCATCGGCAGCCGGTTGTAAATCATCGAGTTTCTGACGAGAGAGCGTGAGATACGAATCTAACTTTCTTACTTCAAGATAGACATCGCCATTACCTGGCGCATATGCCATACCGCGTTCGATCAACCGCTCCATCAACTCAATCATCTGAGTGACATGGCCGGTAGCGCGAGGTTCGTAGGTAGGTGGCAAAACATTGAGCGCGTTGTAAGCATCGGTAAATGCGCGCTCGTACTTCATTGCCACTGCCCACCATGGAGCTTCTTCATGAACTGCCTTATGCAAAATCTTGTCATCGATATCGGTGACGTTGCGAATAAAGGTGACGTTGTAACCACTCTTCATCAACCAGCGGCGAAGGATGTCGAAATTAACACCAGAACGAACATGGCCAATATGTGGCGGCGCTTGAACTGTGGCGCCGCAGAGATAGATCCCTACCTCACCAGCTTTGATCGGAGTAAAGGGGGTGGTGGTTCGCGATTGTGTGTCGTAAAGGCTTAGCGAACTCATTGGGCAATTCTAACCCGAGCCCTTGAATTACTTGAAAACGAGCGCTGAAGCTATCGCTGCAATGCCCTTACCTTCACCGGTAAGACCCATGCCATCGGTTGTTGTGGCAAGAATCGAGACTGGTGCGCCGCCAAGTGCTGCTGAAATTGTTGAGATTGCCTCTGCACGACGTGCGCCGATACGTGGGCGATTTCCAATGATCTGAACTGTGACATTTGAAATTCTGTAACCGGCAGCAGTTACGATCTTTAACGTCTCTTGTAGAAGTTGGACTCCCGATGCACCTGCATACTCAGGCCGCGATGTTCCAAAGTTACTGCCGAGATCGCCGGTACTAGTTGCGGCAAAGAGCGCATCACAGATTGCATGCGCAGCAACATCGCCATCAGAGTGGCCATCAACGCCAACTTCACCAGGCCATAAGAGCCCAGCGAGCCAGAGCTCTCGACCTTCACCAAAGGCATGTGCATCTGTTCCGACGCCGGTGCGAAATGAAGTTGGATCGCCAAGAAATGTTGCAGCTATCACTAGGTCAGATGGGTTGGTGATTTTTAGCGCGCGCTCTTCGCCATCGATGACTTTAATTTTGTGGTCCAGGTTTGCAACGAGAACTGCATCATCTGTGACATCACGCGAATCTGCATGCGCAGCTTTAAGCACTGCATAAGAGAAACCTTGTGGGGTCTGCACATTGCGAAGAGCTGAGCGTTCAGGTGAATCGATTACATAACCATCTTTATCGATGACCTTAACGGTATTGACCTCAGCGAGCCCTGGAATAACACCAACCTCACCAGATCGCAGCGCTGAGATAACGCGCGCAGCCAGCTCGGTACTAGCGAGCGCGCGAGCTGCATCATGAACTAAGACAAAATCAGTGGTGCTATCAACCTGAGCTAAAGCGATATTGACTGATTCTGATCGAGTGGCGCCGCCGGTAACAACAGTAATTTCATCGCCAACGAGATCTTTAATCTGATCTTCATATCCAGCAGGTGCCGTAACAATTATCTGATCTACAACTGGCGATAAATGTGCGACAGCGTGCTGAAGGAGAGTCTTATCGCCGAGGTGGATGAGCGCCTTTGGAATCGGCGCACCGAAACGTTCGCCACTGCCGGCTGCGGCGATAATTGCGGCGATCATGAGAGGAGATTAAGAAGCGAGAACCTCGTCAAGGAGAGTTGCAGCCTTCTCTTCATCAGTGCGCTCTGCAAGTGCGAGCTCTGAAACGAGAATCTGCTTCGCCTTGGCGAGCATGCGCTTTTCACCGGCTGAGAGGCCGCGGTCGAGGTCGCGACGATAGAGATCGCGGACAACCTCTGCCACCTTAATGACATCGCCAGATGCGAGCTTCTCGAGATTGGCCTTGTAGCGACGTGACCAGTTGGTTGGCTCTTCGGTATATGGCTGACGGAGCACGTTAAACACGCGATCGAGGCCATCGGAATCAACTACATCGCGAACGCCAACGAGATCAACATTATCTGCTGGAACGCGGACGGTGAGGTCGCCTTGGGCAACCTTC
>JBEGTC010000012.1:0-16426 GCA_041179565.1 Actinomycetota bacterium | reverse complement strand
TGATTAATATTTAATACTGAGTCATAAACGATATAGCTCTGCTTACCATCAAAGGTTGCCTTGAGATGGAAAGCGACATCGCCGGTAGTGCGACCATCGGTCTTACGATCACCATCGACGAGTTCGTAATCCCAGCTCTTGGCAAAGTTGCGTTTAACAGCTCCCAGTAAGATTCCCTGGCTCTCATCTCGATAGAAGACTTGAACACCCTTTGTCGATGCGATACAGGCGCTAGATACGCTGAGATCAGAGGCGGTGCGGATGCGAACTGGATCTTCATATTTATTTACTGCAGCCCCATTGCCGTCAACAATCTCATAGGTGTATTTCTTGCCATCGTACTTTGCATAGCGAAGATCGGTATCTTGGCTGTCGGAGTAGAAGATATGAAGAGTCTGTGCCTTTCCTATTCCGCTTACGCAGAGTGAGAGCGCTCCCTTAATACCTGCACTGGTGCGGCCGCCGGTGCCACCAGCGCCATCGATAGTTTCGCGGCGCCAGATTGCGCCATCCCATCGAGCGAGTTTGAGATCACCGCTCTTGCTATCGATATAGACCAGTACCGGGAGGCCGTTAAAGGTAGCGCTTGAAATAAGTGAGGCATCGCTGCGGGCATCAATAACCGTGCGCTTCCAACCAGCTTGTGGAGTCACGCTCTGAGTTGTCACGGGTTCGGAGGTGCCATTGGAGTTAGCTGCCGTAACTGAAAATGTGTAAGTGGTGCCGTTCTTTAATCCAGTAAAGGTAACGGGGGATGAGGTGACAGATTTGATCTGGTTGGTCTTGAGATTTTTAACCGCATAACTAGTGATCTGCGCAGAGCGAGCATTGGCTGGTGGATCAAAGGTAATAATGGCGCTCGAATCTGCAATAAGTGCGTTGAGATTTCGCACTACTTGTGGAACTCCAACTGCGATGCCGACCGGTGGCTTACGACGCATATCTTCCATCATTGCCAACATCAATGGCCCAGGTCCTTGGAATATTTCACCGGCATCTAGATTTGGTGTCATTACATTGTCGAGTTCAGAGTTTGCAAAGGTGCTCTCATCGAGATGGCTCACAGATGAGCCATCTTCATAACGTGAAGGTGTGTAGAGAAGTGGTTTGACGCCGCCATTTGCTGCAATTCCCAGCGCGCCCGACCAGACCAACGGGGAGGTGAGCGCCTTACCTAATTCGAGTGATGGCGAAGGCAAATCAGCGAGGCGACGTCCGTCCTCTACCTGAGCATATGCGGAATATGGCGTTGGCTCTTCGATCGTGCCATAGCCAAAGAATGGGTCATACGAATCGGTAGAGAGAAAACCGAGCCCATGGCCCATCTCATGGATAAATACTGATTGAAGATCGTACTCATTGGGATAGGACTTGCCATCGTTACGAGTATTCCACTGTGCCAGAGAATTAACCGTTATCACTATCTCTGATTGACGAGGATCTAAATCTTTACCGGCGAGAGCATTTGCTAACGCTGATGGATACCAGAGACTTGAATCAGGGGCACCGGTGAAGCTAGCGAAGTAATCACCTGGTCGCGCGCTTCCTAAAACGCCAAAAGAGCTAATTCGACTCCACGATGCATCGATAGTGATTGGAACGCTCGATGAAAAATGTGCCGACCAGATATCTACAGCTGATTGAAAATCGCGCTTCGCCCAATCTGGAAAGTTCTTGTAATTAACAACAAACTTAGATTTCGCTTCAAGGTTTGCAAATTTCTTACGTGGGCTCTGTGGCTCAGTAGTGCTGGGACCGGCATAGACATGCCCCCATTGAGTTGCTTCACGTTGTAGAAAAGGGGAAATCGCCTGCGCTGGGAGCGGGGCTAGTAAGCCGGTGATGAGAGCCAGGGATAGGAGGGTGCCTTTAGCGTTGCGGATTAAGCCCCTCATAGCGGGCAACGTTATCAGGGTGCGAGAATATGCATATGGTCACCGTTTACTCCCGCCACGGCTGTCATCTCTGCGAAGATGCTGTGAATATTCTCGAAGGGCTTAAGGAAGCGCTCGATTTTGAGATTGAGATTATCTATATCGACGGTAACCCGGAATTAGAGAAGCTTTATGGCGAGCAGGTTCCGGTAACTCAGATTGACGGCGAACACCATGACTTTTGGCGCGTCGATCCAGTTCGCTTTAGATCTTCCCTTGAAAAACATCGTCAGCGTCGATAATTGTGTAGCTATAGCCTTGTTCGGCTAAGAAGCGTTGGCGGTTCTGCGCAAAATCTTGATCAATAGTGTCGCGGGAAACAACTGAGTAGAAACGCGCACCTCGACCATCGGCCTTAGGTCGCAAAACACGACCCAGGCGTTGCGCCTCTTCTTGGCGTGAGCCAAATGCGCCAGATACTTGAATTGCGATAGTGGCCTCAGGTAAATCAATCGAGAAGTTTGCAACCTTAGAGACAACTAGACATGAGATCTCGCCAGTTCGAAATGCTTGGAAGAGTTCCTCTCGCTCCTTCTGTGGAGTTGAGCCCTGGATTACTGGCGAGCCCAAGGTCTCACCTAAATCATCGAGCTGATCTAAATACTGGCCAATCACAAGAATTTGCTCATTTGCATGCAAACTGACGAGCTCTTGTACAACATCTCGCTTTGTGCGAGTTGTTGCGCAGTAGCGATAACGCTCTTCTGGCTCAGCTGTTGCATAGGCAAGACGTTCTGCCTCGGTGAGATTGACTCGAACTTCAATACATTCAGCGGGAGCGATATATCCCTGCGCTTCAATCTCTTTCCAAGGTACATCGAAACGCTTTGGGCCAATGAGCGAGAAGACTTCTCCCTCCATGCCATCTTCGCGGACGAGAGTTGCGGTTAATCCGAGGCGACGTCGAGATTGAATATCAGCGGTGAAGCGGAAAATTGGTGCGGGAAGTAGATGCACTTCATCGTAAATAATTAGCCCCCAGTCATGGCTATCGAAGAGATCGAGATGTGCATAGACACCATTCTTCTTCTTAGTCATCACTTGATAGGTAGCGATAGTGACCGGACGAATCTCCTTCTTTGATCCCGAGTATTCGCCAATCTCATCTTCGTTGAGTGAGGTGCGCTTAAGAAGCTCATCACGCCACTGACGAGCAGCAACGGTATTGGTTACCAGAATTAAGGTGGTCGCCTTGGCATGTGCCATTGCCGCAGCGCCGACAATTGTCTTTCCAGCTCCGCAGGGCAGAACGACTACGCCAGAGCCACCATGCCAGAATCCTTCAGCTGCATGCTCTTGATACTCGCGAATCTTCCAGCCATCTTGCTTGAGCTCGATTGGATGAGCTTGGCCATCGACATAGCCAGCAAAGTCTTCAGCAGGCCAACCGAGGCGGAGCAACGACTGCTTGATCGCACCGCGTTGGCTTGGATGGACAGCGATAGTTTCATTATCAATTCGCGCACCGAGGAGTGGTGCAATCTTCTTGGCACGGATTACCTCTTCCAAAACCGCGGTGTCGGTAGTGACCAAGATGAGTCCGTGAATGGGATCAGCCTCTAACCGCAGACGCCCATAACGTGACATCTGCTCTGCAACATCGATAAGTAACGCATGTGGAACGGCGTAGCGAGAATATTTAATGAGGGTATCAATCACCATCTCGGCATCATGGCCGGCAGCGCGAGCATTCCAGAGCCCCAAATTTGTGAGGCGGTAGGTATGCATGTGTTCTGGTGCGCGCTCTAGTTCTGCAAATGGCGCTATCGCGCGGCGACATTCGACTGAGAGCGGATGATCGATATCAAGTAAGAGCGTCTTATCGCTCTGAACGATTAGTGGTCCATCGCTCATGCAAGCAACTCTTTAATGAAGGCGTGCAAGAAGGCGCTACGTGGTTCGATCGATGAGAGGCTCACCCATTCATTTGCCGCATGTGCGCCACCACCGACAGCTCCCAAGCCATCGAGAACGCGAGCACCAGCTGCAGCAGCGAAGTTTCCATCCGATGCGCCACCGACCTCAGCCGAACCAAGTGGCGCCATGCCGATCGAAGCTGCGACTTTCTCAGCTATTTCGTAGAGCTCGGATGTGGAAGATGGTTGTAGTGGAGGGCGATGGAGACCGCCGGCGACTTCGATTCGAGCACCAGGAAGAGTCGCGGTTAGAGCCTTGATCGCAGAATCAACTCGTTGGAGATCTGTCTGTGAAAATGAACGGGCATCAATCTCAAGGACCGATAACTCTGGAACTGTATTAATTGTGGTTCCAGATTGGAGGAGCGTTGGAACCACAGTTGTGCCGTGCTCAGGATTTTCAAGTGCGGACATAGCGAGAATTACATGGGCAATCTCAGTTGTCGCATTGATTCCTTTCTCCGGTTCAAGTCCAGCATGTGCCGCCTTGCCATGAACAGAAATTTGGAACATGGCAGTGCCTTTACGGCCAGTCTTCACCTTGCCATCTAGTGATGCTTCCAGGACAAGAACCGCATCAGCTGTTGAAGAGAGTTGCGCAATGAGCGCTTTGGATTTGTGGCTACCAATCTCTTCATCGGTGGTTGCAACCAGCGCAACATCACCAGTAATTCCCTTGAGTGCATAGAGCGCTTGGACAAATCCTGCCTTCATATCGAAGACACCTGGTCCGCGAACGACATCACCTTCGACGCTCCAGAGCGGTTCGAATGAGCCAACCGGCCAGACGGTATCGAGGTGAGCGAGGATAAGTACGCGAGGTTGGTGAGCACCCCACCAGAAGACCGGCCGGCCTTCTATCTCTTTAATCTCCGCTGGAGTTCCCAAAACACGAGTTGCGATATCGCTCGCCAACTTTACGACGGCGCGGCAGGCATCGAGATCTTCGCTGGGAGATTCGCACTTTACGAGCGCTTCGATTGCCGACAACATAGGGGTAAGTCTGCCGTATTCACCGCTGTTAGCGCTCGTCATATCGTTGCTACCCCCGTTATACGCGGAATTCTAAAGGTGAGGACCTCGCCGGTGGCGTGATCTCGAGCTAATAGCGATCCTGCCGATATTTTGAGTGGGTCGATAATTCGATGCGAGACCAAGCCATTGTTATCGGCATATCCGATGGAGAGTGATTTATTTGGGCTCTCGAGCAGATGTTTCGTCAATAGATCAAGGGTCTCATTGGCGGTAGTGCGCGGTAGCGATCGGAGGGATTCCTGCGAGATATTTCGAAGCGTGCTCTGCTTTGCGCTCGATTTCTCGCCCGTGCGGATGGTTCGAACAATTGTCTCTAGCTGCGAACTCTCGAGCACTTCAAATTCTCCGATAATCCGAGGAGGTCGCGCCTTGCTCTGCGCTCGCTGAATTCGAGGACCGCTGAGCAAAAGCCCTTGTGAATCTTCCGCAGCTGGCAGGTATCCAGCGCTTCGCAATACATTGATTGCATCGTGGGCATCGTGGGTGCAGATAAGAACTTCAGGTGCGATTCGCCGCAATCCCAATGCTTCAACCTTTTTGTCTTTGAGAATTTGGGTGATGAGCGCACTGTCTTCACACCGAATAAATGATGAGGCATTTCCAACCCGAAGTTTTCCATGCTTCTTTGAGATATCACCTATGAGATATTCAAGAGGTTGCGGAACGGGAGTCTTAGATGCTCTCTTTAAGAAGCTAAGAATCTCGTCGCCAGTTCGACCATGATCAAGACCGCGCCGCAGCGAGCTCTCGGAAAATCTAAAGACAGTTGCAGCGCCACGAGATTCGATATCTGCGATTAAATCTAGCTCTTGTGCCATCTCATGCTCAAGCGGCCCTGGTGCAATTGCAGTGTTATCGCTTTGAATGAGAATGTGATCAACAGTTGGCGGAAGATCGTTATCGATCTCATCAAGTTCATCGCCGCGAAGAAGTGAGCGACCATATGGCGAGAGCGCACCTTGCCCAGTTACACCGAGCCACTCTGCCTCCCGGAGGATCCACTCAACATGCTCTGCAGGTATGCCACCGGTGCGGCGGTACGGAAGGCGCCATTGTGTAGCGGAGATGAGGGATGGTTGAGCTGGTGCAGTGTTTTCAACGCTCTCGAGTAGCGCTAAAACCGTACGACGGAGAAGGGCGGCGTTACTGCGATCGAGCTCTGGCCCCATTGGCGCTGCCGCCAGACCACTCATGCGAGATGTAATCAACCACGCTGAGAGCAGGTTCTCCCACTTGGTAGATGGCTTCTGCGCCAACCAGATATCAAATTGATGGGTTGGTAGAACACGATCATCAGGATCGATGGTGAGCAAGCCACTTATGTAGGCAACTTCAACTACAAAGGATGCGCACTCTTCAGAGACGCCGAGATGAGCGATGAGTTCGCGTAAATCTCGCACGCCGATGCCCCCTGCTTTCAGAGCAGTCGCAGGTGATTGTCCCCAGAAGTTGAGGACTTCTTCAGTCCATCGAAGAAAGGTGGTGATATTTGAGATTGCCGCGGACCGCAAACTCTTCTCATCAACAGTGCGACCTAATAACTCTGGTTGTTGTATCTCTAATTCGCGATGCACTTTATTGCCGCGAAGATGTAGAGCTACTTCGCGATGGAGTACAACAGTCTGTTGATTTACCGGTGAGACAAAACCTTGTTCGAGCAACCAAGCAAGACCGGGATTTGGTTTCTTAACATCTGCCACTGCGCCTCGTGGCGGGCCCCAGACCATGGCATCGAGCACTTTCTTCGACGGTGCAGGTGCATTTTCGAGCTCTTTAAGTTTTAACTTCTTTGGCGATGCTGGGCCTAAAGCGGCAACTTCATTTCCAAGTACTTCGCGGAGATTTGTTGGAAGGCGATATCCATCCTTATCGAGATAGATCAACCCTCGAGCAACAAGCGTTGAGATGAGAAACTTCGCGCTCTTATCGGTGTAATTGAGGAGCTCTTTCTCAGTAAAAGGTTCTGGTAGAACTGAGGCTGCCTCTAAGACCTGGAGCTGCCATTTGTTGAGCGCATCAACTGCTCTTACCAAACTTGGAATTGAAGAGGCACGAACGGCCAAACTTGCGATATCCGGCGGAATTGGATTTGCTAAATCGCTTCGACTCTCAAAGAGCGCGATAAGACCTTGGTCGTCCAGCGACCGGAGGTAATCTGCGAATGAGCGAATTTCCATAACCTGCCTACATTAGCGGGGTTGCGCACTGTGGCGCGAATTGACTTAGCGGCGCTTGCGTGGAGCCACGAGTGCGGCGAGTGCAGCGAGGCGGCTGACCGCCGGGCCTAGGGCGCGATTGAGAAAACGTGCTCTCCGAAAGTCATGTATAGGCCAGCCCTCGGCGAGAGCTTTAATGCGAAGGAGGGCATCGGGATTGATCGCAGATGGATGGCCGACTGCAGTTAAGAGTGGAATATCGTTATGGCTATCTGAATACGAATAACTCTCTTGCAAGTTGTACCCACGCTCTTGCGCGAGTGTGCGAATTGCAACTGCCTTCTCGGTACCGTGTAGCAACTTTCCGTCGAGTTCGCCGGTGTAGATACCATCCTTGATCAGAACACGACTTCCGAGCGCACCGGTAAAGCCGAGTCTATTGGCGATGATCTCTGCCATATCTTGTGGAGCTGCTGTTACAAGCCAGACGCTCTCACCCTTGGCGAGATGTTGGCGCGCAATTTCACAGGTGCGCTCCCATAACTTAGGTGAGACGTACTCGTCATAGATCTCTTCACCGAGTTTGAGAATATCTTCAACTTTATGGCCGCCGACAAAATCTGTTGCTGCTTTCTGAAAACGCTCGATGACCTCTTGCTTCTCGGTTCCAGTCATTCGGAATCGGAGGTTTTCGACTACAAATCGCGAGATATCTGCCTTTGTGAAATAGCCACGCTGGTACATCCCTCTTCCCAGAAAGTAGAGAGTCGACCCTCGAACCAAGGTGTTATCTACATCAAAGAAGGCTGCACGTGTGGTGGTGAGAGCCATGTGACAACCTTAACCATTGGCTAGGGAGAATGCCTTCGCGAATGACGCTTTATGCTTATCCCATGAGTTCAACAGTCCATGTGGTGCGCCACGGAGAAGTCGAAAATCCAGAGAAGATTCTCTATGGACGTCAGCCGGGCTGGCGTCTGTCGGCTCGTGGCCAGGAGATGGCAGAGGCGCTAGGAGAATGGTCCAAATCAATAAATCTCGGTGCGCTCCATGTCTCACCGCTCCAGCGCGCACAGGAAACTGCTGCACCTATCGCTCGCGCACATGGAATCGATATCCATACCGATGAGCGATTGATTGAAGCAGCAAATATTTTTGAAGGAAAGCCCTTTGGAATTGGTGATGGCGTTCTACGACATCCATCTGCATGGCGACATCTTTATAACCCTTGGAAGCCATCATGGGGCGAGCCATATGAAGAACAGATCAACCGGATGCTAGCTGCGATCTTTGACGCAAAGAAAGCTGCCGGAGATAAAGATGCAATCGTTGTTTCGCACCAATTGCCAATCTGGATTCTTCGTAGCGCAATCGAAGGACGTCGATTGATTCACGATCCACGCAAACGTGAATGCACACTCGCCTCTGTAACTAGCGTTCACTTTGATGACGATGGTCTCATCACCGGAACTTCGTACTCTGAGCCAGCTGCCCACCTGCTGCCAAAGAAGTAAGGGCACCACTGATGAAGAAGCTAACGCTCACAGTTGTAGCGCTCTTGCTTCTAACTGGCTGCGGCAACGTCGGTAGCTCAACGGCTCAAGAAGATTTCATCGCTGGAAATGGCGCTACAACTTATATCGCTCAACAAGATCGCATAATAGCTCCGGCCCTATCCGGCATGACTCTACTCGGCGTTGATTACACCTTGCCCCGCAATGAGATGGCGGTAGTAAATGTCTGGGCTTCTTGGTGTGCCCCTTGCCGCGCAGAAGAACCTGTACTTGCTGCAATGTCAGTCAAATATTCTGACGTTAATTTTGTTGGAATTCTTACTCGCGATAATCCAGTTAATGCAGAGGCATTTGTGCGCAGACATAACAGCCCTTATCCAACGCTGATTGATGACTCATTGTTAATTGGTTTCAGTAAAGCGCTACCGGCAAATGCTATTCCTACGACTTTAGTACTTGATTCTAAGGGAAGAGTCGCTGGACGAATCTCTGGTGTAGTTACAACGGCATCACTCTCCGAGTTGGTAGATAAGGTGGCATCAGAGTGATTGATTTTCTTATTGAACAACTCTCCAGCGGAACTCTCCTGGCAGCGCTGCCTATCGCCGTTTTCGCTGGCCTGATTTCATTTCTTTCGCCATGCGTCTTGCCGCTGGTTCCGGGATATGTTGCATATGCAACTGGCTACTCGACGACAAAGGGAAGAGTTTTTCTTGGCTCGCTCTTATTTGTTTTGGGATTTACCTTTCTCTTCGCCTCTTACGGCCTCGCTTTTGGCGGACTCGGCAGTCAGATCATCGAGCACGAAGAGTTGATTACTAAGGTACTCGGCGCCTTCACAATTGTGATGGGAACTATCTTTCTCGGGCTCTTTCCATTTGCTCCTACATTTTCACCGAAGCTTTCGACTACTGGTGGAATCGCGGGTGCGCCATTACTCGGTATTCTCTTCGGAATCGGTTGGACTCCATGTATTGGACCCGCGCTAGCGACGGTACAGACATTGGCATTTACCGAATCAAGTGCGACCAGAGGTGCGATTCTCTCTATTGGTTATGGACTTGGTCTTGGCATCCCATTTATTCTCTCTGGACTTTATCTCGATCACAGTAAGCGGATTCGCTCATTCTTCTTACGTAGAGGATCGCTCATATCTAAAATTGGCGGTTTCGCTCTGATTGCTATCGGTATTCTGCAAGTAACAGGCGCTTGGGGAGAGCTGATGATTTCGCTCCGTTCATCCATCGCTAGTTTTGTGCCGGTGATCTAATGAGTAGCAACGTTGAAGTTCCAGAGTTAGGGTTGATTGGTCTGGCTCGCTTTGCTTGGCGCCAATTAACAAGTATGCGCACAGCGCTCATTCTCTTGATGATGATGGGCATCGGAGCAATTCCAGGTTCGCTGATTCCACAACGCACCTCGAATCCAATCGCAGTGCGGGATTTCTTTGAAAATAGACCAGAGTTAGCTCGCTGGTACGACCGATTCTCTCTCTTCGATGTCTATTCATCGCCATGGTTTAGCGCTATCTACATCCTCCTCTTCATCTCACTCATTGGTTGTGTATTGCCACGCACCGTCGAGCACTTCCATGCGATGAGGGCTCAACCGCCACTCACCCCAAAGAATTTAAGCCGGATGGAATGGTACGAAAATTGGGAGGGCTCGAATTCAGAGATCGAGCGAGCCGCGCAATGGTTTAAGAAGAATCGCTTCCGAGTCCGGAGGGAAGCGGGATCTATCTCAGCAGAGAAGGGTTATCTCCGTGAAACCGGAAACCTACTTTTCCACCTCTCCTTGATCTTGATTCTCGTTGGCGTGAGCTTTGGTTCACTCTTTGGCCTTCGCGGTGAGGCGATTGTTAATGTGGGCGAAAGATTCGTCAATGTGCCAACTAGCTATGACAGCCTTGCACTAGGCAAACTCACAACCGAATCTGATATTCCGCCATTCACTATTAAGGTCGATGAATTTGTAGCTGTATATGATCCAAAGACCAATATGCCTAAGGATTACACCGCTTATGTAACGACATCCAATAACGGTGTGAGCAAGAGCGAAATCATGAAGGTAAATTCACCGCTCACATTTGGCAGTACTCGCGTATATCTCCAGGCAAATGGCTATTCGCCAATCGTCACAGTGAAGAACGAGGATGGAAGCGTTGCATTCCAAGGTCCGGTAACTTTCTTGCCGCAAGATGGAAACCTTCGCTCAATCGGTTCTATTAAAGTTCCTGATGCACAGGTGCCAGTTGGATTTGTCTCCTCATTTCTACCTACCTATGCACGCACTGCAAATCAAGGCGGCGTATCAATCTATCCAGAGCTCCTCGATCCACGACTTCTCTTCTCGGTATGGGCGGGAGATTTAGGTTTGGATTCAGGCATTCCACAATCTGTATATCGAATCGACACCACTGGCATGACCAACCTCGGGTTGGGCTCACTCAAGATCGGCGAAACCTTTAACTATCCAGGTGGCTCAATCACCTTGGAGAAGGTGGTCCCGTGGATCAACCTCCAGATAGTCGATGATCGAGGCAAGGGTTTTGCCTTAATCGGGGGAGTTGCCGCGATTTTAGGGCTACTTGCATCACTTTATGGGCGTCGCCGGCGTATCTGGGTTCGAGTTACCGGGGCTCAAGTTGAAGTCGCTGGTCTCTCAAAGAACAATGCTCCTGGGCTAGAAGAAGAAGTAAAGAGCTTAACAACGTATATGAGGGGTTAAATGAATACCACATGGGCATATATCTCTAACTATTGCATCTATTCCGCAATGGCTATCTTCGCTCTCTCATTTCTCTCGCACGCCTTTGAGACTGCCTGGGCAGTTCGTGCGCCACAGAATTCAGATACCACCGATGGAACTCTCCTTGTAAGAACTTTGGATTACAAACGAACTGAACGAGCCGCACGGATCGCGACTGCCTTGATGGCGCTAGGTGCGCTCCTACTGCTCGGCGGAATTGTTGCTCGCGGTATTTCCAATGGCCATGTGCCATGGGGAAATATGTATGAGTTCTCGATTACCGGAGCATTTGCATTCACCGCTGCTTATCTTGCCGCGCTTCGTAAGTATGATCTGCGCTGGTTGGGTCTGTTCATCTCATTTGGCGTTCTATTGACTCTTGGAACCGCAATTACGCTGCTCTACCGTGATAGCGCGCCATTGGTTCCAGCGCTCAAATCAACATGGCTGGTCATTCACGTTTCCACCGCAATCATTTGCGGCGGAATTTTCTTACTTGCCAACATTATTGCTGGCGCATATCTCTTCTTGGAGCGTTATGAAAACGCTGGCGCGCGTCCAGTGTGGGCACTTCGAATTCCATCGCTCGATCTTCTAGATCAACTTTCATATCGATTAATTGCATTTGTCTTCCCACTATGGACCTTCTCAGTAATCGCTGGTGCCATTTGGGCAGAGAGCGCATGGGGTCGTTACTGGGGTTGGGATCCAAAAGAGACTTGGGCATTCATTACCTGGGTTGCCTATGCCGCATATCTCCATGCCCGCGTAACCGTTGGCTGGCGCGGACGTAGAGCTGCATGGCTCTGTATCTTCGCCGGCTCGACCTTCTTATTTAACTATGTATACGTCAATGTCTGGGGAACTGGAAAGCACACGTATTCGGGGCTTGATCAGTAAATTACCTTAGAGACCGCGCAAGAAGTCGGGATCATCATCTGGCGGAAGTATGCGTGGCTTGTTCTTCTTCAAACGAGGAGCGCGGTTACCCACTCGGCCAGATACTAGATAGAAGACCGAACCGAAGATTCCGAGGAAGAAGATAATTAAGAGCCAACCCCACTTTGGGAATCTCTTCAATTGCAGGTCATCGCGCATGGCGCAATCGACAAATGTGTAGAGAGTTAAAGCGAGTGAGATAAGTAGAAAGATTCCCTGGAACTTAACCATGGCTTAATAGTAATGAAATTGCGAAGGTTATGGAGAATAGAAGTTGGAGCTTGCCGGTCTTGGCAAGAAAAGGGATTAAATCTCTACCTTGAACCGGTCCCAGAACACCCCGGATTAAGCCGAGCGCAATAGGGAGAGTTACGAAGACCATAGCCAGCCACGGCTCTCCCATCGCGGCGACGCTCAGATATCCGAGCGCTATCAGCGCTGCGAAGAACTGGCGAGAGCGTCGATCCCCCAATCGGACAGCGAGAGTTCGTTTTCCTACCGCGGCATCGAGAGCTCGATCGCGGATGTTGTTAATTGCTAGAAGCGCACACGCAAATGTTCCCATCGGAATCGATGCGAGAACTGAGTTGAGAGTAATTGTCTGGCTCTGAACATAGAAAGTGCCGACAGTTGCAACAACGCCGAAGAAGATGAAGACAAAGAGTTCGCCAAGTCCGAGATAGCCATATGGATTCTTTCCACCTGTATATCCCCAGGCAGCGAGAATTGCAGCAGCACCTATTGCAATGAGCCACCAAGATGTCATCGCTGCAAGTGCGAGACCTGCAAGTGCAGCGAGACCAAATGAAGTGAAGGCTGCTGCCTTCACCGATGCCGGTGTCGCAAGTCCTGCGGCAGTGATTCTGGTTGGACCAACTCGATTCTCATCGGTACCGCGGACACCATCGGAGTAATCATTTGCATAATTCACTCCAACTTGTAGGGAGAGACTTACAAAGAGAGCCAAGCTGGCAGGAAGTGGTGCAAAATCATTACCAGCTAAGGCAGATGCGACAAGTACCGGCGCAATCGCAGCTGGCAGAGTACGTGGACGTGCGCCGATTACCCACTTATTCACCGTGCGACCTCCCTAGAGCTGACCGATCTACCTTTCCGATACCGATGAGTGGTAGCTCAGATAGATAGTGAAATTTCTTGACCTTTGCTGCGCGTCCTAGCTTCGATTCAAGGAGTCCCTGAATCGATGCCTCTTGCGATGAATCACCATTTACGATTGCAAGATGTATTGCCTGGCCCCATTCGAGATCTTTAACTGCAAATGAGGCGACCTGTAGCTCTGGATATTTCTCAGAGATAACGGCATCTATCGCTGCAAGAGAGATATTTTCACCACCAGTAATGGCGATGTCATCAAGTCTGCCATCGATGACAAGTTTTCCATCGACTATGTGGCCAGCATCAGAGGTGTAATACCAACCATCTTTATCGGCTAAGTCATGTGCAACAACCTTGCCTTTGATTGCAATCTGATTATTCTCACCGATCTTTATCTCAACACCGTCAAGCGGAACACCGTTGTACACGCAGCCACCACTTGTTTCAGTTGAGCCGTAACTTTCAACGACATTCATTCCAGCGCTCTCGGCTTGGCTCCGTAATTGAGGAGTTAATTGCGCGCCACCAACAAGAACCGCGCGCGTGTTTTTGAGATGTTGGAGAAGATTCTCGTCACCATTGAGCGCGCGAAAGAGCTGTGTTGGTACAACTGCGGTGTAATCAGTCTTAGGAAATCTTCCCTCGTAACCGATGAGATTAATTGGCTGAGTTCCTAATTCCATAGAACGAATAAGAACATTGATGCCAGCGATGTGATTGAGTGGTAGCAAGAGTGACCAAGTGTTTCCGAACTCCGCACCGAGAAAAGTGTTTGCCGATTTGGCAGAGGTAAGAAGCGCCGATGCGGAGAGAGAAATTTCTTTTGCTACCCCAGAGCTTCCCGTGGTTGTGACTATTAGAGAAGTTCGTTCGGGTACTGACTCTAAGGTTGTTGGGGAGAGGGAGAGCGCTGGGCCATCAGAGACGAGCGCTTTTGCGATACGAGCCATCAATTCGCTCAGGTTCCATGCGGGATCTACTGTGCGAACTTCTCTTCGGTGCGACCTTTGCTCCATTGCCCGCGTAGGCTATCGCCCGTACACAACAATGGAGGAATCGTGAGCAAGCCGATTAAGCGTGATTTTGGTGACCGGAGCATCCCTAAGTGGGCTACCGCCCGTGGGGGTGAGAAATTTACCGATATTAAGTATGAGAGCGCCGATGGAATGGCGAAGATTACGATCAACCGCCCTGAGGTTCGCAACGCATTCCGCCCACAAACAATTATCGAATTGAAAGAGGCCTTCGATTTAGCGCGAGATAACTCCGAAGTTGGCGTCATCATCTTCACCGGCGAAGGAAGCGAAGCATTCTGCTCCGGAGGAGATATCAGCGTTCGCGGAGATGATGGTTATATCGGCGATGATGATCTGGGGCAGCAAGGTATGGGACGACTCAATGTTCTAGATCTCCAAGTACAAATTCGTCGAACTCCAAAGCCAGTTGTCGCGATGATTGCAGGTTGGGCCATTGGTGGCGGACATGTCCTTCATGTTGTCTGCGACTTATCTATCGCTGCCGATAATGCAAAGTTCGGTCAGACTGGACCGATGGTTGGATCTTTCGATGGTGGTTATGGTTCAGGGCTACTTGCACGCAATGTTGGTCAGAAGAAAGCGCGTGAGATTTGGTTTATGACTCGACAGTACGATGCCCAAGAAGCGCTCCAGATGGGACTCGTAAATACCGTGGTCCCATTAGCTGAACTTGAAGCTGAGACAGTCTCTTGGTGCCGTGAAATGTTACAGAACTCACCGATGGCGCTTCGCCTATTAAAGGCGAGTATGAATGCTGCCGATGATGGATTAGCTGGAATTCAACAACTCGCCGGCGATGCGACTCTCCTCTTCTATTTAAGCGAAGAGGGGCAAGAAGGTCGCGACGCGTATAAAGAGAAGCGCAAACCGGACTTTGGAAAATTCCCTAAGCGTCCGTAGCCAATATGTTTGAACAGCTCCTCTCCACAATGCGCGTAGTAGCGCTACCCATGAAGACGAATTTTCGTGGCGTCACCGTGCGAGAAGTTGCTCTCTTTAAAGGTGAATACGGATGGGCTGAGTTCTCGCCATTTCTTGAATACGATGATCTCGAATCATCAATGTGGCTCCGCTCTGCAATAGAGGCGGCTACCAAGGCGCGGCCACCTGCCTTACGGAGCGCAATCCCAGTCAATGGCACTATTCCAGCGACCAACGATAAGCAAGTAATTGAAAGCTTAATTGAGAGTTATCCAGGCGTCTCTACCTTTAAAGTCAAAGTTGGCGATAACTTGGCTGAAGATATTGAGCGGTTATCACAGATACGATCCCTAGGTCGCAAGGTCAAAATTCGTATCGATGTCAATGGATCTTGGAGCGTTGAGCAAGCGCTAACAAATCTCTATGCCATGTATGAAGAAGTTGGCACATTTGAATATGTGGAGCAACCTTGTGCCACATTAGATGAGATGCGCGAACTCAAATCGAAGGCTCGTATTCCACTCAAGCTCGCTGCCGATGAGGTAATACGTAAGGCGGCCGATCCATTTGCAATTAACCTCGAAGATGCTGCCGATATCATGATGCTTAAAGTGCAACCTCTCGGTGGCATTAGCCGCTCGTTAGCAATTGCCGCTCACCATAAACTTCCAGTTGTCGTTTCAAGCGCACTCGAGAGCGCAGTTGGTATTCACTATGGCCTCGAGTTGGCAGCTTGTGTTCCGGACCTTAACTTTGATTGTGGGCTTGCAACTGGCTCGCTTGTAGCAAGAGATGTTGCAGAGCTGCATATAGAAGATGGCAAGATCGCCTTAGGTGAGATAGATATCAAGCTCGATGGACTAGATGTGGCACCTGATCGCTACGAATGGTGGAAGAATCGGGCTATGCGCTGCGCGGAGCTATTGGATATTAAATGAGCCAATCAACCAAACTAGCTCGCACAATTGTTCGCCAGATTATCGAAGCTGGCGTCACCGATGTGGTTATCTCGCCCGGTTCTCGAAATGCGCCGCTAACAATTGCGCTCTTTGCTGCATCGCAACGTAATCTCATAACAATCCACACCCGTATTGATGAGCGAACAGC
>JBEGTC010000011.1:0-16775 GCA_041179565.1 Actinomycetota bacterium | reverse complement strand
CAGATTTCACTCGCATTCCCGGTAATCGATAACGATGAGCTGGCAAAAATCATCAACATCAATGTTGATGACGAGTATCCAGAGTTGGCAGCGCATGTTGTGCGCGGCCTCTTCCCAGTAACTGGCGATGGAAATACCCTTCGCAATAGATTGGAAGAGATTAAGCTCGAAGTCTCGCAGGCGATTAAGGATGGCGCTCATGTCATCGTTCTCTCTGATCGCGATGGCGATGCCGAAGATTGTCCAATTCCTTCACTTCTACTTACCGCAGCAGTTCACCACCACCTGATTCGCGAGAAGACTCGCACCCAGGTTGGTTTGATCGTGGAAGCAGGAGATGTTCGCGAGGTCCACCATGTTGCGCTCTTGATTGGCTATGGCGCAGCGGCGGTTAACCCTTATCTCGTTATGGAATCAGCGGAAGATCTGGTGCGCCAAGGCGTCATCACTGGGATCTCACCAGAGAAGGCGGTTCGCAACACCATCAAGGCGCTCGGTAAGGGCGTTCTTAAGGTGATGTCGAAGATGGGAATCTCAACCATCTCCTCCTACACCGGCGCTCAAGTTTTTGAAGCGATTGGAATCGCGCAAGATGTTGTCGACGAATTCTTCGTCGGAACAACTTCACGTCTCGGTGGCGTAGATCTCGATGTCATTGCTGAAGAGACCATTAAGCGCCACTTCTTGGCATATCCGCCTGGGGGAGAGATCCCGGGTGCGAAGAAGTTAGCCGTTGGTGGCGAATATCAGTGGCGCCGTGATGGTGAGCCTCACCTCTTCAATCCAGAGACCGTCTTCGCGCTACAACACTCAACTCGTAATAAGCGTTATGACATCTTTAAGCGATACACAACTCAGGTAAATGATCAGAGCAAAGCGTTAATGACGCTCCGTGGTCTATTCGAGTTTAAAGAGCGCACCCCAATATCAATCGATGAGGTCGAACCAATTTCAGAGATCGTAAAGCGATTCTCAACTGGCGCGATGTCATACGGCTCAGTCTCACAAGAAGTACATGAGACTCTCGCAATTGCTATGAACCGTCTTGGTGCGAAATCCAATACCGGCGAAGGTGGCGAAGATCCGATCCGATTTATTCCACTGGAAAATGGCGATTCAAAGCGCTCTGCTATCAAGCAGGTTGCCTCAGGTCGTTTTGGTGTCACCAGTAACTACTTGGTCAATGCTGATGATATTCAGATCAAGATCGCGCAAGGAGCAAAGCCTGGCGAAGGAGGGCAGCTCCCGGGAAATAAGGTTTATCCATGGGTTGCGAAAGCTCGTTACTCAACTCCAGGCGTGGGTCTTATCTCTCCACCACCTCACCACGATATCTACTCAATTGAAGATTTAGCTCAACTGATTCATGATCTCAAGAATGCAAATAAGAATGCACGCGTCCATGTGAAGTTGGTCGCCGAGGTAGGCGTTGGCACTGTCGCTGCCGGAGTTTCTAAGGCGCATGCAGATGTTGTCCTTATCTCTGGCCACGATGGTGGAACTGGTGCATCGCCACTAACATCGTTGAAGCATGCGGGAGCGCCATGGGAGCTTGGCTTGGCCGAGACCCAGCAGACCCTTCTTCTCAATGGTCTGCGTGATCGCATTGTGGTGCAGACCGATGGTCAGCTGAAGACTGGTCGCGACGTTGTCATCGCTGCTTTGCTCGGCGCGGAAGAGTATGGCTTTGCGACCGCACCACTGGTTGTCTCAGGTTGCATCATGATGCGCGTTTGCCACTTGGATACCTGTCCAGTTGGAGTTGCAACTCAGAACCCAGAGTTGCGTAAGCGCTTTACCGGTAAGCCAGAGTTCGTTGAGACCTTCTTTGAGTACATCGCTGAAGAAGTTCGTGAAATCTTGGCCTCGCTTGGATTCCGCACTCTGCAAGAGGCGATCGGGCATGTCGAATACCTCGAGACAAAGAAGGCGGTAGATCACTGGAAGAGTGCAGGATTGGATCTCTCACCACTTCTCGTGCGACCAGATGTTCCATCATCGCTCTACTGCACAACAACACAAGACCACGGTCTCGATGCGGCGCTCGATAACACTTTGATTGAGAAGTCAGCGCCAGCGCTGAGCAAGGGGGAGAAGGTCGCAATCGATCTTCCGGTACGTAACGTCAATCGAACCGTCGGCACGATGTTGGGCGCTGAGATCACTCGTAAGTATGGAGCGGAAGGCCTTCCAGCGGGAACGATCGATATCACTCTCCGAGGATCTGCTGGCCAATCCCTTGGCGCATTTACTCCGCGCGGCATGGTGATTCGACTCTTCGGTGATTCCAACGATTATGTCGGCAAGGGAATCTCCGGCGGTCGAGTTGTTGTTCGCCCTGATGAGAAGGCAACTTTTGCCTCACATGAGAATGTGATTGCCGGAAATGTCATTGGTTACGGAGCTACTGCTGGCGAGATCTTTATTCGCGGATTGGTAGGTGAGCGATTCTGCGTACGTAACTCTGGTGCAACTGCGGTAGTTGAGGGAGTAGGAGATCACGCTCTCGAATACATGACTGGCGGCACGGTGGTTATCCTCGGGCAGACCGGTCGCAATATTGCAGCGGGTATGTCCGGTGGTCGAGCATTCGTTCTCGATCTCAACGCCGCCCTCGTCAATGGTGAAATGGTCGATGTATTAGCGGTGCCGGTAGATGAGAGAGAGCGCCTTCATAAAGCAGTCTCTGATTTCGCTGCTGAGACCGATTCGCCGATTGCGCACTCACTTCTTGCTGATTGGAACGCAGCGCTTGCTCGCTTCTCACTCATTATGCCGCGCGACTATGCACGAGTACTCGCTGCGATTGAACGAGCGGAGCGAGAAGGATTATCGGTCGATGAATATGTAATGGAGGTGGCAGCAAATGGCTGATCCAAAGGGCTTTATGACAACCCCGAGAGAGACACCTAAGCGTCGCCCGGTCGATGTCCGCATTAAGGATTGGCGAGAGGTGTACGAACCACAGAGCTTCGAACATCTGCAGAAGCAGGCTGGACGATGCATGGATTGCGGTATTCCGTTCTGTCACAACGGTTGCCCGCTCGGCAACTTGATTCCGGAGTGGAATGATTTGATGTGGCGTGGCTATAAATCAGATGCACTCGATCGACTCCATGCAACAAATAACTTCCCAGAGTTCACTGGTCGCCTCTGCCCAGCGCCATGCGAGACAGCATGCGTTGTTGGAATCAATCGTGATGCTGTAACCATCAAGCAGGTAGAGCTGCGCACAATTGAAGAGGCCTTCGGTTTCGGTGCAGTAAAGCCGATGATTCCAGATCGACTTACCGGTAAGACAGTTGCTGTGATTGGCTCTGGCCCTGCTGGCCTCGCCGCTGCACAGCAACTCACTCGAGCTGGCCATACTGTTGCCGTCTTTGAGCGCGCCGACAAGATTGGCGGACTTCTCCGCTATGGAATCCCTGAATTCAAGATGGAGAAGAACATCCTGGATCGCCGTCTGGCGCAGATGGAGCAGGAGGGAACTCGCTTCCGACCAGGCGTTGCTGCTGGTGTTGATATCACTGGAAGCGCGCTCCGCACTCGATACGACGCAGTGTTAGTTGCAATCGGTGCCACGCAATGGCGCGATCTCTCGGTCAAAGGTCGCGAATTAAAGGGTATCTATCAGGCGATGGAGTTCTTGCCGTGGGGCAATAAGCAGGCGCTCGGCGAAGTTGAGAATCCACCAATCAATGTTGCTGGAAAGCATGTAGTTATTCTCGGTGGTGGCGATACCGGCGCAGATTGCCTGGGTACATCAATCCGCCAAGGCGCTGCCAGCGTTACTCAACTAGAGATCATGCCTCGACCAACTGAGGAGCGACCAGCAGGTCAGCCTTGGCCAACCTATCCAATGATCTTCCGTATCTCTAGCGCACATGAAGAGCTAGATAATCGAATCTTCGGCGTCAGCACTGAAGAGTTCCTCGGAGACGAGAATGGAAATCTTCGCGCACTCAAGATAGTTGAGACGAAGTTTGTTAATGGAAAGTTCGAATCGATTCCAGGAACAGAGCGCGAACTTCCAGCAGATTTTGCATTCCTTGCAATGGGCTTTACTGGTCCAGAGAAATCTGTACTTCTTGACCAACTTGAGATCGAACTTGATGAGCGCGGAAATATCAAGCGCAATGGCGATTTCCAAACAAATCAAGAAGATGTATTTGTTGCCGGTGATGCAGGTCGCGGACAATCACTTATAGTCTGGGCAATTGCTGAAGGACGTTCGGCTGCAGCAGCTGTCGATAGATACTTAATGGGAGAGACACAACTTCCATCACCGATCGAACCAACTACAAGACAGATGCTGGTGTAAGGTACCCATATGCGCCGCGCGAAAATTGTATGCACGATGGGCCCTGCCGTTGAATCTCCAGAGAAGGTGCGAGAACTCATCGCAGCTGGAATGAATATGGCCCGCCTCAACCTCTCACATGGATCTTACGAAGAACATCAAGGTCGCCTTGATCGAGTCCGCGAAGCTGCTAAAGAAGCAGGCAAAGCAGTTGCAATTCTTGTAGATCTTCAAGGGCCAAAGATTCGCTTGGCCCGCTTTGAGAATGGCCCACACGAGCTAGCCCGGGGCGATATCTTCACCATCACTACCGATGAAGTACCTGGCACCAAAGAGCGAGTAGGCACCACTTACAAAGGCCTACCAGGCGATTGCAAGCCTGGTGACTTCATCATGATCGATGATGGCAAAGTCACTGTTGAGGTTATTGAAGTTAAGGGCAATGACGTCGTCACCAAATGTATCTTCCCTGGAATGGTGAGCAACAATAAGGGCATCAATCTGCCTGGCGTTGCCGTATCGGTCCCGGCAATGTCTGAAAAAGATGGCGATGATCTTCGTTGGGGACTTCGCGCTGGCGCTGATTTTATTGCGCTCTCATTTGTCCGTAACGCCGCCGATATCAAAGATGTCCATGCAATTATGGATGAGGTTGGAATTCACATCCCGGTAATTGCAAAGATTGAGAAGCCACAGGCTGTTGCCAATCTTGAAGAGATCGTTGCTGCATTCGACGGCATCATGGTGGCTCGCGGAGATCTCGGCGTTGAGATGCCGATTGAAGATGTGCCGATGGTTCAGAAGCGTTGCATCGAACTTGCTCGAGATGCCGCAAAGCCGGTAATTGTTGCAACGCAGATGCTTGATTCAATGATCACAAATTCACGACCTACTCGCGCAGAGGCGACTGACTGTGCAAACGCCGTCCTTGATGGCGCCGATGCTTTGATGCTCTCGGGGGAGACCTCGGTAGGAGAATTCGCAATCGAAGCGGTTGAGACAATGTCTCGCATTATCGAGAAGACCGAGCAAGAAGGTCTCGATCGAATCCGCCCATTGACTCATGCGCCTCGCACTAAAGGTGGCGCGATTACCAAGGCGGCAGCTGAGGTCGGCGAGATTCTCGGCGCAAAGTACCTCGTTACCTTCACTCAATCGGGTGACTCTGCTCGACGTATCTCACGACTTCGCTCGCACCTACCGATTTTGGCGATTACACCAGAGGTTGGAACATATAACCGCCTCGCCCTTTCGTGGGGTATTGAGCCGTTGATCTCACCGATGGTCAAGCACACCGATGACATGGTTCTCCAGGCAGATCGAATTCTTATCGATAGCAAGCGTGCAGCTATTGGCGAGCAGGTCATGATCGTGGCTGGTGCGCCACCAGGAATTCCTGGATCTACAAATGCGATGCGTGTTCATAGCGTTGGCGATGCCGTCAATGGCGTGGTTCCTGCATATAAGTAGAACGTAACCATCGCCCCTTTTTACTTTCCAGAGCCCTGCCCATACGATTAGCCTTATCGCCTCGGTACTCCAACGGTAGAGAGGGCAGTCTCAAACACTGCATAGTGTCGGTTCGAATCCGACTCGGGGCACGGTAGGTAAATCTCCATCCGGAAAGGATGACTCCGATGACTGTACGTATTCTCGTCGCTGAAGATGAGGCGTTGATTCGGATGGACCTCGTCGAAATGTTGGGCGAGGCCGGATATGAGGTAGTAGCTCAGGCGACCAATGGTGAAGAGGCGATCGCTCTCGCCAACGAAGTTAAACCCGATCTCTGTATCCTCGATGTGAAGATGCCAGTTCTTGATGGAATCTCAGCGGCGGAGAAGATCATCTCCATCGCACCGGTCCTTATGCTCACCGCATTTAGCCAGCGTGAACTCGTAGAACGCGCTCGCGATGCCGGCGTAATGGCCTATGTAGTTAAACCCTTCTCAATCTCAGATTTAGTGCCGGCGATTGAGGTTGCTATTAGTCGCCACCTCCAGATGCGCTCACTCGCAGAAGAGGTCGCAGATCTCCACGAACGGCTGGAGACCCGTAAGGTCATTGATCGCGCTAAAGGTATCTTGATGAAGGCGCTCAACCTCTCCGAGCCAGAGGCCTTCTCCTGGATTCAGCGGGCTGCCATGGATCGCCGCCTCACGATGCGCGAGGTTGCTCAGGCAGTTATCTCACCTGAGGCCGCCCTCGACCGCTGATTGCTGATTTTGTAATCAAAAAGTAACCTCAAAATCGCCCTTTTAACGCAATTCGCCTTGTCTGGGCTCACCCCCGCCCACTACCCTTCAACCCTCCCTGTCCCGGGATAAAAACAGGAAAGGCTCCACATGAAGAAGATCATTTCTCTTGCAGCTGCAAGCGCAATGCTCGTTGGTGTAACAGTTGCTGTTGCTCCATCAGCTTTCGCTGCATGCGCAGGAAACCCAAAAATCTATTTCCAGGGTGCGCAGACTGGTCCATACGCTGAGACTGGTATCAATGAAGCAAACGGCGTCATCCTCGCAATTGAGAAGTACAACAAGACAGCTAAGGTCAAGGTTGATTACGATGTAATCGATACTCAGGCTTCAGGTGCTCAGTCACCAGCTCTTGCTGCAAAGGTTGTAGCAGATGAGTGCGCAATCGCTGTTGTCGGCGGTATGTACTCAGGTGAGACACTTGCTGCTGTCCCAATCTACGAGGGTGGAAAGGTTCCAGTTGTTTCACCATCTGCAACTAACCCAGCACTCACAAACAAGTCACCATTCTTCCACCGCGTCGTAGGTTCTGACCTCGTTCAGGGCCCAGCGCTCGCTCAGATCGCTCTTGGCCTCAAGTCAAAGCTCTT
This sequence comes from Actinomycetota bacterium, assembly GCA_041179565.1. Lineage (GTDB taxonomy): Bacteria > Actinomycetota > Actinomycetes > Nanopelagicales > Nanopelagicaceae > Planktophila. Next base: position 9,633 of record JBEGTC010000011.1, on the reverse strand, counting down.
CGTAGTTGATGACGCGACACCATACGGTAAGGGTCTTGCAACAATCGTTAAGAAGAACGCATCAAAGATCATCGTCGGTTCAGACGGTGTAACTGAGGGAACAACTAACTTCTCATCAGTAGTTGCAAAGGTCGCTAAGGCTAAGGCAACAGCAGTCTTCTACGGTGGTTACTACCCAGAGGCAGCTATCTTCATTAAGGCACTTCGCGACAATCCTGCAACTAAGAAGGTTGCATTTATCGCAGGTGACGGAGTTCTCGATGGTGAGTACATCAAGCTCGCTAAGAAGAACGCAGAGGGTACATACCTCACAGCTCCAGGCCTTCCAATGGACAAGGTAGCTCCAGCACTTGCTGCCGAGTACAAGAAGCGCTTCGGTCGTGAGCACGGTCTCTACACACTTGAGGCTTACAACTCAGCATACGTTCTCCTTCAGGGAATCAAGGCTGGAAAGCTCACACGTGAGTCACTCAATGATTGGCTAAGCGAGGCAGTTGTTAAGGCTGTCGGCGCAACAATCTCATTCTCAGCTACTGGTGACCCAGACAAGATCGTCATGAACCAGTACACAATCAAGAATGGAAAGATGGTCTGGGTTAAGCAGCTTTCATAAGCTCTTAACTTCCAACCTATATTGAAATAACGCGTGGCAGATGCTCTTGTAGCATCTGCCACGCGTTGCAATACCTCTGCTGTAATTACCCAAAGGATTCTTAAGTGGATTTCTCAATTCTCATAACCAACTTCTGGTCGCTGGCCTTAGATGGGATTGTTGTAGGCGCTATCTATGCGCTCGTATCCCTCGGCTACACCCTCGTTTACGGTGTATTGCGCCTCATCAACTTTGCTCACTCAGAGATATTTATGATCGGAACCATGGTCGTCTACTTTGTAGTCGGTCTCTTCGGTTTCACCGGTTATGAAGATCCACTGCCGCTCTACAAGTTCATCGGAATGTTCCTTCTCTTTGCAGTTGCGGCCGCAGTTGTATCTGGACTCGCCGCAGTTGTGCTTGAGATCGTCGCCTATCGCCGACTTCGCAATATGGGTGCGAGCCGCCTGAGCTCACTCATCTCAGCTATCGGCGCCTCATTCTTCTTAGTTGAGGTCTTCCGCAAAATCTCTGATTCAAAGAACCTCGACTTCCCACGTCTTATCAATAAGGATCCATTCTTTACTTGGGGAACCCTCTATCTATCAGCAGATAAGGTCTTGGTTATCGTTGGTGCGACAATTATCTTTATCATCCTCAACGCCATCATCCACCACACCAAGCTTGGCCTTGGAATCCGCGCTGTATCTCAGGATGAGCGCACCTCAATCTTGATGGGCGTCAATGTCAATCGCATCATCTCTTACACCTTCCTCCTTGGCGGCGTTCTCGCCGGAGTAGGTTCTGCTTTCTATATGGTCTTCTACGAGACGACAAAGGCCAATGTCGGCTTCCTCGTTGGTATCTCAGCATTTACCGCAGCTGTCCTCGGTGGAATTGGAAACGTTAAGGGCGCGCTCTACGGCTCATTTGCCCTTGGTCTATTCCAGCAATACACATCGGCGGTCCTCGGTTACAACTGGCGTGACGTCGTAACTTTTGCCGTTCTCGTTCTCGTCCTCCTCATCAAGCCAACCGGCCTCTTCGGTGAAGCGCTACAGAAAGCGAGAGTGTAAGAATGTCTAAGCTCACAGCATCTAGCTTCAACCTTCGCGATCGCTTCGGCGATTGGTGGGATGTAGCAACCCCGGTACAGAAGGGCGCCTTCCGCGTTGCAATCATTGGCCTCTTCTACGCGCTTCCGTTAATCAATAATCCGATTATCGATACGCCAGAGACCTCATTTGACTCAGTTCTCTTCTACCCACTTATCATGTTTAGCTTGATGGCCGTTGGTCTCAATGTTGTTGTCGGTAAGTCTGGAATACTCGACCTCGGATACGTTGCCTTCTTCGCCATCGGTGCATATACCCATGCCTTGATGAGTATCCATACCGCGCTCAATCTCTGGGAGATCATTCCATTTGCGATGGGCTTTGCTATGTTGGCTGGTGTAATCCTCGGCCTTCCTGCGCTCCGCCTCCGTGGTGACTATCTTGCGATTATCACTTTGGGCTTTGGTGAGATTGTTCGAATCATCGCAATCAATACCGATGCGATTGGTGGCGCGATGGGTATCACCGATATCCCAGGTCCTACATCAATCTTCGGTATCGAATTTACCGTTATGGATCCACGTCCCTTCTACTGGCTCACTCTCACCCTTCTCCTCTTGGTGATCTGGGGCGTTATTCGCCTCTCGCATCGCAAGCCAGGTCGCGCATGGGAAGCTATTCGCGAAGATGAGGATGTCGCAGAGTTTATGGGCGTATCAACGCTTAAGTACAAGCTCTGGGCCTTTATTATCGGCGGCGCAGTCGGCGGACTTGCCGGCTCAATCTACGCATCACAGATTCGCTCAATTCAACCGGAGCTATTTACTCTCAACTTATCCATCATGATTCTCGCTTGCGTGGTCTTCGGTGGAATGGGAAATATCTGGGGAGTAATTCTCGGCGCAGTTCTCTTGGGCTACATCCCCGAGAAGCTCCGCTTCTTGAGCGATTACCGAATCATCTTCTTCGGCCTCTTGATGGTCGTCATGATGAATATCCGTCCAAATGGCCTTCTTCCACGTAAGAAGCGTGAGCATTTTCAGGAGAAGAGCAAATGACAAAGAAGCTCCTTGAAGTAAAAGATATCGTCGTTAAGTTCGGCGGTGTTACCGCGCTTAACAACGTCAATCTCCATGTCAATGAGGGAGAGATTGCAGCTCTTATCGGCCCTAACGGCGCCGGCAAGACAACTGTCTTCAATATCGTAACCGGCTACTACACACCTACCTCTGGTGATGTTCTAGTCGATGGCGAATCTGTCGTTGGCCTACGTCCTTACAAGATTGCCCGCAAGGGACTCGGTCGCACCTTCCAGAACATCCGACTCTTCGGTGATATGACTGCAGCTGAGAACGTTGCAACTGCAGCGGACTCACTAAATAAGTCAGGACTTATTGGTTCGCTTCTCGGTGTTCCACGAAGCCGCCGTGATGAGAAAGAGGCGATGGAGAAGGCTCACGAACTCCTTAAGTTCATCGGCCTCGATCATCGCGCACATCAGATGGCGAAGAACTTGCCATATGGTGATCAGCGTCGCCTTGAGATTGCTCGCGCACTTGCGCTCAATCCAAAGGTGCTCTTGCTCGACGAACCTGCTGCTGGCTTCAACCCACAGGAGAAGGTCGAACTTGGCGAACTCATCCGCAAGATTCGCGACCGCGGTTATGCAGTTCTTCTTATCGAGCACGATATGTCGCTCGTTATGAAGATCTCTGATCGAATCTCGGTTCTCGACTTCGGTCAGAAGATCGCTGAAGGAAAGCCAGAAGAGATTCAAAATAGCCAACGCGTAATCGATGCCTATCTAGGAGTTGCCGAAGATGCTTCTTAGTATTAAAGACCTCAACGTTTCCTATGGAAAGATCAAGGCGATCAAGGGAATCTCACTCGATGTAAATGCCGGCGAGGTCGTTACTCTCGTTGGCGCAAACGGTGCAGGTAAGACCACACTTCTTAAGACCATCTCCGGAATCCTGTCGCCAGCAAGCGGCGAGATTACTTATGACGGTCGCAAGCTCTCAGATATCAAGCCATTTCAGCGAGTCAATGAGGGAATCTGCCAAGCGCCAGAGGGCCGCGGCATCTTTCCGGGAATGACAGTTCTCGAAAATCTTGAGATGGGTAAATTTGGTCGCCCTAATGGGAAAGATGAGACAGAAGAGGATCTAGCAAAGGTCTACGAACTCTTCCCGCGTCTTAAGGAGCGTATCAATCAGGCTGGCGGAACTCTCTCCGGTGGCGAGCAGCAGATGCTTGCGATTGGTCGCGCTCTGATGAGCCGCCCACGTCTCTTGCTTCTCGATGAACCATCGATGGGACTTGCGCCGATGTTTATCGCGCAGATCTTTGAGATCATCAAGGAGATCAAGAAGCAGGGCGTTACCATCCTTCTCGTTGAACAGAACGCAGCGAAGGCGCTCTCTGTTGCAGATCGCGCCTATGTTCTAGAGACTGGAACAATCTCAATGCAGGGAACTGGTGTAGAACTTCTCAATGATCCAGCAGTTCGCAAGGCCTACCTTGGACATGGTGCTTAACAGATTAATTATCGTTGAGCGAGAATTAAGCAGGTGATACGGGCAGTGCAGGTGCGCTGCCCGTCTTCATCTGTAATCTCAATCTGATAGCTGCACATAGTCTTACCAAGGCTTATTGCCGTAGCTACACCGGTAACGTATCCGGAACGCGCGGACTTATGGTGGGTTGCGTTGATATCTACGCCGACAATCATCCGATCTGGGCCAGCGTGAAGCTGTGTGCCAATCGAGCCGAGCGATTCGGCGAGGACAACATTTGCTCCACCGTGGAGTAGGCCGATTGGTTGGGTATTACCTTCAACTGGCATCCGACCGATGAGTCGCTCAGGGGAAGCTTCCAGAATCTCAATCCCCATCTTCTGATCAAGGAGTCCGATGCCACGTTCGCGAATAATTGAGAGGTAATCAGGTTGCGTCATAGTTCGAAATCTTAACTTGTTACATAGGATGTCCGCCATGAGTAGCGAGAAGAAACTCCTCCTAATCGATGGCCACTCAATGGCCTATCGAGCTTTCTACGCGCTACCGGTTGAAAACTTCACCACTGCTATGGGGCAGCACACCAACGCCATCTATGGCTTTGCCACCATGATCATCTCGCTCATCAAAGAGGAGAAGCCTTCGCATGTGGCGGTGGCATTCGATGTCTCACGTAAGACGTTTCGCTCAGAGATCTTTCCGGATTACAAAGCCAACCGCGCTTCCACCCCGGATGAATTTCGATCTCAGATGGCCTACCTCCATGAATTTATTGAAGGGTGCGGAATCCAGCACTTCCAACTAGAGGGATATGAAGCCGACGACCTCATTGCGACCATTGCCAAGAGCGCCGAACGAGATGGTTTTGAAGTTCTTATCTGCACCGGCGACCGCGATAGCTTTCAATTGGTCAATCCAAAAACCACCGTTCTCTATCCAAAGCGTGGAGTAAGCGAGCTCGCTCGAATGACTACAGAGGCGGTGCAAGAGAAGTACGGTATGAGCCCAGCGCAATATCCGGATTTCGCGGCGCTACGAGGTGATCCAAGCGATAACTTGCCATCTATTCCCGGTGTAGGCGAGAAGACGGCGGCGAAGTGGGTCGTTGAGTACGGCTCGTTGAAAGAGCTTCTCGAAAATGTTGACAAGGTTGGCGGAAAAGTTGGACAAGCCCTTCGTGACAACATCGATAACGTCATTCGTAACCGTGAGCTCACGCAATTAGTTGCTGATGCCCCGATCGCCTTCACCGTTGATGCGATGGCGTGGAAGGGCGTAGATCTGGCGAAGATTGATCCGCTCCTTACCAAACTTGAATTTAAAACGCTAAAGGAAAGGTTCAAACCGATCGCAGCTGCTGGCAGTGCGCCGGTGAAGAGCAAGAAGAGTGCAGGAGATGAGTTGCAAGGCGACTTGTTTGGCGCGCCAGTTGCTGCCGAATTTATCTCGGCAGTTGAGTTATCGAAGAAGATTGCTTCCTACAAGGGAGAAATTGCTCTCGCCTTTGAGCTCAGCGGAGAATCAGTTGGCGAAAAACTTCTCCGCTATGCAGTCGCCTTGAGCCCAACTGAAATCTTCTTGGTCGAAGGAGCAACCTTGGGCGAGTGGGCGATAGATAGCAAAGTCGCCAAAATTGTCTATGACGGAAAATCTTTGGCACGCCTCACCGGAGCTACCGGTTTCACCTTTGATATTGATTTAGCAGCCTACCTAGTTAATCCAGGGGTACGTGCATCGTCTATCGACGATATCGCCGATAAGTGGGGCTCACCTCTCGATACCTCATCTGATGCAAATTACCTCGCCTCACAGGCTGGTTCATTCTTCGGCATAAAGAAGAACCTTGAAGCTGATCTCGCGGAACGCGGTTTGGGTGACCTTTTGGCAAAGTTAGAGCTTCCTATCGCGGAGCTCCTTGCAGTTATGGAGGCTCGTGGAGTTGCTGTTGATAAGCGGGAGCTCACTCGATTGTTAGCGCTCTTTGAGAGTGAGGTATCTGATGAGACTGCAAAAGCCCATGCCTCGGTAGGCCACGAATTTAATGTAGCTTCTCCAAAACAACTCCAAGTCATCCTCTTCGAGGAGCTCGGCCTACCAAAGACGAAGAAGATCAAGACTGGATATACGACAGATGCAGATGCTCTTGCTTGGCTCTTTGAAAAGACATCACATCCAGTCTTGGCCTCCCTCCTACGAATTCGCGAAGTAAAGAAGTTGGCAACGACTATCGATGGCTTAATCGCCGAGATCGCAACCGATGGCCGAATCCACACGCATTTCGCGCAGACCGTTGCCGCAACTGGTCGCCTTTCATCTGTCGGGCCAAACCTGCAGAACATCCCAGTGCGCACTGAGGATGGACGGAAGATTCGAGCTACTTTTATTCCCGGCAAAGGATTTGATGCGCTATTAACTGCCGATTACAGTCAGATTGAGATGCGCATCATGGCCCACCTCTCGCACGATGCAAATTTGATTAAGGCATTTGAATCAGGTGAAGATCTTCACGCTTCGATTGCTGGCGAAGTCTTTGGAGTGAAGCCAAGCGAAGTTGATCCCGAGATGCGCCGCCAAATAAAGGCGATGTCGTACGGACTTGCCTACGGTTTGAGCTCCTACGGACTAGCTGCGCAGCTAGATCTCACTCCGCCGGCGGCGCAGGAGTTGATGGATCGGTACTTTGAACGCTTTGGTGGAATTCGTGACTACCTCAACACAGTGGTGGAAGATGCACGGAAGATTGGTTACACCGAGACAGTTCTAGGTCGTCGTAGATATCTACCAGATTTGATGAGCGATAACCGTCAGCGCCGTGAGGTTGCAGAACGCATGGCTCTTAACGCTCCCATTCAAGGATCGGCTGCCGACATCATTAAATTGGCGATGCTCAATGTCCAGAAAGCGCTCGTTGAAGGTGGTTACACCTCACGTTTACTTCTTCAAGTCCATGACGAACTAATCCTCGAAATCATTTCAAAGGAGGAAGAGGCAGTTACCGAGCTAGTTCGTCGCGAGATGGGGAGCGCATTCCCACTCAAGGCCCCACTCAGCGTTGGTATTGGTGTTGGCGCTAACTGGAATATTGCAGCTCACTGATTTGTAGTTGAGTTATCTTTCATCGCTGCAAGATCTTCTTCATCGGTCGGCAATTTATTGGCAGCAGCTAGACGCCCTCTACCGATATTGAGAATGAGCAGGCCCAACCCGATACAGGTGGTTGTAATTACGAGGGCGCTCTGCGGCGAAAATCTCTCTGAGATCCATCCGCCGGATGCCGAACCGATCGCCATAAAGAGACCTTCGATAGTCCAGAGCCAACCCATCATTCCGGTAGGCGAACCTTGCGGACGCACCGCCTCCATGACCTCCCAATAGAAGACTTGAATTGCACCACCAACAAGTCCTAAACATGCGCCACCGATAACCATCGACCAATCTGGATAGGTAAAGGCGAGTGGAATAGAGACTGCAAACCAGGCGATATAAGTTTTACGAAGCGCACCTAGCGGAGTTGTCTTCTTAGAGACTAAGCCGCCAAGAAGTCCGCCGATAATGTTTGCGATACCCATTGCGGTAAAGATCCAGGCAGTTCGATGTGGCACATCTTCAATTGTGGCGAAGGCCGGGACGGCAACATCGAAGATTCCCCAACCGAAACCGATAAAGCAACCTTCGACGACCAGGAGTTGAAGCGGCTTATGGCGCCACATGGAGACCTTTACCTCTGGCTTAGCTTCTGGTCGCCAGTTGCGCGCAATCTTGGTTGTTGCAAGTGAGCCACCACCGATCGCCATAGCAGCTGATGCGGTCATCAAGGCGCTTGCTGGATGAGAGGAGAGCGCAAGCGATGTCACTACAACAGGTCCAATGACGCCAGCTGCGCTCATCACTGCAGTGTCGACGGCATAGGCAGTTCGAAGCCAGTCATCGGAAACGGCATCTCGCCAGAGTGGGCGGACCGATAAATTGATTGGGGGAGCGGTTAGTCCAAGTAGAAGTGCAAATAGAAGTAGGAGCGGTTTTGCAGATGCGCTCTCAAGAACGAGCAACATCAGCGCATACCCCGGTACCTGAATTCGAAGTGGCCACTTCATTCCATATGTATCGATAATCATTCCGCGAACACCTGCCGTCGCAGCACCAGCTGCGGCGTTAATACCTACCGCCAATCCGGCAAAGGCGATCGAATCTATCTCGCGCTCGACTTTGAAGAAGATACCGAGGCTGACCATTCCATAGGCGACTCGAGCGGGGAAGGCGCTGAGGACCAAGACCCAGACATTGGGGAATCGGAAGAGTTCTGCGTAGCGCTTCATTGAACCGCGATTCTACGCTCATCCCAGGGTAAAAATGGCTGCGAATGAGAAGGGCGAGAGCGGATTTGCCCCCAATCCACCCGCGCCCGTAAAATTCGACCTCCGCTTGCAAAAGTGGAGAAAACTTCATACGAACTGTCCCTACTATTCATCTATCCCTACGGAGCATCTTGACTACACAAATCGCAGTAAATGACATTGGATCAGCAGCAGATTTTCTTGCAGCAATCGAAGGCACAATCAGAAATTTTTCAGACGGCGACCTCGTTGAAGGTACAGTCGTTCAAGTAGACCGCGAAGAAGTACTTCTTGATGTCGGTTACAAGACAGAGGGTGTAATCCCTTCTCGCGAACTCTCAATCCGCCACGATGCAGATCCAAATGACATTGTTAAGGTCGGCGATAAGGTCGAAGCACTTGTCCTCCAGAAGGAAGATAAAGAAGGTCGTTTGATCCTCTCCAAGAAGCGTGCTCAGTACGAGCGTGCCTGGGGCGAGATCGAAGGCAAGAAGGAGCGCGACGAAGTTGTCGTCGGTACAGTTATTGAAGTTGTTAAGGGTGGTCTCATCGTAGACATCGGACTCCGCGGCTTCCTTCCAGCATCACTCGTAGAAATGCGTCGCGTGCGCGATCTCACTCCTTACATCGGTAAGCAGGTTGAGGCTCGCATCATCGAGCTCGATAAGAACCGCAACAACGTTGTTCTCTCACGTCGAGCATTCCTCGAGCAGACACAGTCACAGTCACGTACCGAGTTCCTCAACCAGCTCCAAAAGGGCCAGGTTCGTACCGGTGTTGTTTCATCGATTGTTAACTTCGGTGCATTCGTTGATCTCGGCGGCGTCGATGGACTCGTTCACGTTTCAGAGCTCTCATGGAAGCACATCGATCACCCAGCAGAGGTAGTTGAGGTCGGCGATGAGGTAACTGTTGAAGTTCTCGAAGTTGATTTCGAGCGTGAGCGCGTCTCACTCTCTCTTAAGGCAACACAGGAAGATCCATGGCAGGCGTTTGCTCGCACCCACACAATCAACACTGTTGTGCCAGGTGTCGTAACAAAGCTTGTTCCATTCGGTGCATTCATCCGTGTTCACGAAGGAATTGAAGGACTTGTTCACATCTCAGAGCTCGCAGAGCGCCACGTTGAGATTCCA
>JBEGTC010000010.1:0-27774 GCA_041179565.1 Actinomycetota bacterium | reverse complement strand
GCATATATAGACACTATCTACCAGGGTCGGATCAAGACCTTGGCATCGACATTTGGTGCGATTGACCGTGAGGTAAAGTCGGCAGATTTAGTTATCGGCGCAGTCTTGGTACATGGTGCAAAAGCACCGAAGCTCGTTACCAACGAGCAGGTCAAGGGGATGAAGCCAGGGGCCGTCTTAGTTGATATCGCTATCGATCAGGGTGGTTGTTTTGAAGATTCTCGAGCGACCACCCATGCTGAACCAACATTTAAGGTCCATGAGGCAATCTTCTACTGCGTTGCAAATATGCCAGGGGCGGTACCAGTGGCATCTACCTATGCGCTGACCAATGCGACCCTTCCATATGCGCTCTCGCTAGCTAACAATGGTTGGGAGGCGGCAATTGCGAAGGATTCAGCGCTTGCGAAGGGCCTCAACGTTCATGCTGGAAAAGTTTGCTATGAGGCGGTTGCGGTAGCCCATGGCTATTCGATGTGATGTTGCTCTTGCAACATACCTTGACCACTTAAGAATCGAACGCGGTTTATCCACCAACTCAATCGAAGGCTACTCGCGGGATCTTGCAAGGTTTAGAGAACTGCTCGATCAGCAGAAATTAGCTTTCGACTCTATCTCCGAGAGTGATATCTCTTCCTTGGTTGGAGAATTATCCCTTCAGGGCTTGTCACCAGCATCGATTAATCGCTTCCTCTCTTCACTTAAGGGTTTCTACAAGTACTGCGCAACTGAGTACGCCATCGAAAATCCGATGGTTGAGGTCGCTCAATTTAAATTAGCTCGCAAACTTCCAAAGGCGCTGTCGGTTGAGGAAGTTTCACAGCTAATTGAGTCGGCCTCAAACAAACATGATCCAACTTCGCTGAGAAGTCGTGCGATTCTTGAACTTCTCTATGGAACCGGTGCCCGTGTAGCCGAACTTGTAGGTATCGATATCTCTGACATCAGCAAGGACACTTTCGATGGTGAAGAGATCACAATTCTCAAGTTGCGAGGCAAGGGCGCCAAAGAGCGGTTGGTGCCGATTGGAAAATTCGCTATCGAGGCCCTTGAAGATTATTTGGTGCGTCTAAGGCCAACTTTGCTCGCGAAGAATTCACAGAATGAACGTGCGTTATTCCTCAATTCAAGAGGTACCCGGTTATCTCGCCAATCGGCATGGACAACAGTATTAAAGGCTGCACAGGCGACTGGTTTAGAAGGGCGAGTCTCGCCGCACGTATTTCGCCATAGCTATGCAACGCACTTACTCGATGGTGGCGCTGATATTCGCGTCGTTCAGGAGTTATTGGGCCATGCATCTGTTACTACAACGCAGATCTATACCTTGGTGACAATAGATAAGGTGCGCGAAAGTTACTCTCTCGCGCACCCTCGATCTAAATAATCAAAGAGTTTAAAGGCCACGCAATCTACGAGCCAAGATGCTCTGCTCGCCCTTTGATTCAAGGTCTGCAATGATAACTGCGATAGATTCACGAACGATTCGCCCACGATCTACTGCTAGGCCGAGATCGCCTCGTAACATCAAGCGCGCTTGATCGAGATCGAAGAGTTCATCGGGGGAGAGATAGACAGTAATCTTCTCATCATGGCGTTCGCGACCAGAAGGTGACTTATCTGCCTGGGTTACGCGACGTCGTGGAATAGATCGAACACCCTTCTTGCTCGTTGGCGCCTTTGAAGTTACCGGCGCGGTTGGGGTCGCAACTGGTGTTGGCTCGGCGACTACCTCGCGTACTGCAGAGAGGGATGGTGCGTTGTTGCGGAAGAGCTCATCGGCTCCTGGCAAACTGGCTCTACGTGTCATCGGGCGCCTCCTCGTGAAATTAATTCGCGCGCTAATCGACGATACGACTGTGCGCCAGCAGACGATGTTGCATAAGCGGTGATTGGCTCACCGGCAACGGTCGCTTCTGAGAAACGGATTGATTTAGAAATCAAGGTATCGAAGACAACCCCTGGGTGACCTTCAATGATTCGAGAGATGACCTCACGATTATGGAGAGTCTTCTTCTCAAACATAGTTGCAACAATTCCGATGAGCTTAAGATCTGGATTGTAAACCTCACGGACCTTGCCGATATTTTCGGAGAGCTCGATAAAGCCATGCATCGCAAAGTTTTCACACTGCATAGGAACGATAATTTCATCAGAGGCAACCAGAGCGTTGATTGCAAGACGACCCATGGTTGGCTGACAGTCAATCAAAATGACATCGTATTCGTTGCGAAGTGGCGCTAACGCCTTCTTAAGATAGAGATGGCCAGAGATATCGCTCGATAGCTTCATCTCGATGCCAACGAGATCCTTATTTGCAGGTAGGAAATCGAGATTTGCAACTGATGATTTGAGGACAATCTCATCGATATTTGCATCTGGTGCAAGAAGCGCATAATAGACAGTGTTTTCAAGGGGGAGTCGGTGTGCATTGACGCCGAGGCCGAGCGATAGACCACCTTGGGGGTCGAAGTCGACGAGTAGAACTCTGCGACCTAGTTCGGCGAGCGCCGCTCCTAGGCTGATTGTTGTTGTTGTCTTACCAACGCCACCCTTCTGATTGAAGATGGAGATCACCTTCGCCTGGCCATGGTCGGTAATGGGTGCGGGAACAGGGAAGTTCTGTGGGGAACCACCGAAGAGCGATGTAGCGGTGACTACATCATCTTCAAATGTCGATTTAGCGTTCAAGCGTCAAACCTCTTTCTCAATTGGCGCGACTCTACGCTGGATATACAGAAAGAGGCAACTAGACCAAGTAAGGTTCGCGCGTGGATATTCTCGAAGGCGGCGCTCCAGGAGAGCTAGCAGTCGAGCCTGCCCAGAGCCCTGCCAATGAAGGCGGTTTTAGCGTCCACCTCGATAACTTCGATGGCCCCTTCGACCTCCTGCTCCAGCTGATCTCCAAGCATAAGCTCGATATCACCGAGGTCTCGCTCAGCCTAGTTACCGATGAATTTATCTCCTTTATCCGCGCTCTCGAGGCCTCCGGTGAGGGGTGGCGCCTCGACCAAGCGACCGAGTTTCTCGTAATTGCTGCAACCCTCCTCGATCTCAAGGCGGCGAGGCTCCTACCTAGCGGTGAGATTGAGGATGAGGAGGATCTAGCCCTCCTCGAGGCGCGAGATATCCTCTTCGCCCGCCTCCTCCAATACCGAGCCTTTAAAGAGATCGCCGCCAACTTCCAGGAGGCGATCGCGGCGGCCGATAAATCCTTCCCGCGCGTGGTCGCCCTCGACCCAGCCCTCTCTAGCCTCCTACCAGAGGTCCTCATCGGGGTCGGACCTGAGCGGTTCGCTGCCATCGCCGAGCGCGTCCTCACCCCTAAGGCGCCGCCGGTAGTCGCTGTTGAGCACCTCCATAGCGCCCTGGTGAGCGTCTCAGAAGAGTCCCGCCTCGTCGTTGAAGCGCTCCGCAAGGGGCGAACTATGAGCTTTAGATCCCTTATCGCAGAGGCAGACTCAACACTTGTGGTTGTAGCGCGTTTCTTGGCGCTCTTGGATCTCTACCGCCAGGGAGCGCTCCGTTTTGAGCAGGTTGTCGCCCTCGGCGAGCTCCAAATTAGCTGGGTAGGCTCCGATGAGGGCGAGGTTCTCGCCTCCTCAGAGTTCGATATCCCGGCTTCGGAGCTCTACCCTGAAGCAGAGGTTGAGGGTTTAGTTGTGGAGGAGTCTCAAGTAGAAGTTGAGAGTTCCGACGATAGCGAAGGTGAGGAGCTAGAAGATGAGTGATCAGGCTGAAAATTCAGTTGAGGTAGAGGTTATCGAGGCGGTCACTGAGCCAACAGAGGGGCAGTTGGCCCATGTTTACGACGAGGCGACCTTAGCGCGATCGATCGAGGCTATCCTGATGGTCGTCGATGAGCCGGTAACTGAGATTACCCTGGCGACGGTCCTTGAGGTTACTGTCGATCAGGTTGTCGCGGCCCTCAATAGCCTTGCCGGTTCCTATGGAGATCGAGGATTTACCCTCAAGGCGATTAACGGTGGTTGGCGCTTCTACAGCGCACCCGAGTTCAGTTCAGTGGTGGAGAAGTTCGTCCTCGATGGCCAGCAGAACCGGCTCACCCAGGCTGCCCTTGAGACCCTCGCTGTTATTGCCTATCGCCAGCCCGTCTCGCGCGCCCGAGTCTCGGCGATCCGAGGGGTCAATGTTGAGGCGGTTATGAAGACCTTGATTACCCGCGGCCTCGTTGATGAGTATGGCATCGAGAATGAGACCGGCGCGATCCTCTACAAGACCACCAGCTACTTCTTAGAGCGGTTGGGGCTCAATCGCCTTGAAGACCTACCGCCGCTAGCGCCGCACCTGCCTGATATCGACGGTCTCGACGAGATCCTCGATTCGCTCACCGACTAACCTTTCCGCTATCCTCTCCCACACCCGGCCGAACCTGGTGGGGGATACGCTGACTGTCGTAAATGGATAGCCGCAGAATGGAAAGATCTCATGGCGCTAACTCGCCTCAATAAAATCATCGCCGATGCCGGCGTCACCTCCCGTCGCGGCGCCGACGATCTCATCATCGCTGGCCGTGTTACCGTTGATGGTCTAGTCATCAGAGAGCTCGGGGCTAAATTTGACCCAGAATTGTGTCATGTAGAAGTTGATAGTGAGACAATAACGCAGCAAATGACTAAGACTTATCTTGCACTTCATAAACCTCGAGGTGTTCTGTCAACGATGTTCGACCCAGAAGGGCGCCCATCGCTAGCTGACTTTATCGACCTGCGGACTGAGCGGCTATTCCACGTAGGTCGCCTCGATAAGGATTCTGAAGGGCTGATCCTCCTCACCAACGATGGTGATCTGACCTTCCGAGCCACCCACCCATCATTTGGGTTAGAGAAGACCTACATAATTGAGTTCGAGGGGGCCTTGCCTAAGGGGATCGAGAAGACCCTACGTAACGGCGTCGAACTTGAAGATGGCATGGCGAGAGTCCTCGACTATAAGCAGCTCTCGCCGACCTGGCTCGAGGTAACAATCCACGAGGGTCGTTACCATATTATCCGCCGCCTTATGGAGGCGATCGGGGTAGAGGTGCTTCGACTGATTAGAACCAAGTTCGGACCGATCTCCTTGGGCGAAACCCTTGAAGGTCGTTGGCGAGATTTAAATGACGGTGAATTGTTAAGCTTACAAAAGGCTTTAGAGTTAAAGTAATTAATCGATACTCAATCAATAAAACGATATAAGGCTTTATCGCTATTAGAAAATTTGGCTACCTAAATATCTTTTTATCGATATTTTTATGCTCAAATTCGGTTCTTAAATAGATATTTATCGATATTTCAAATCTTAGGTAGATCAAGAGCTTTCCGATCTTGGTCAGAGTAAGTTCTGGAATATCCAGAATAGGGTTTTACAGTTTTATCGATAAAAGGCTTTAAATATAGAAGCGGTTAAATGCGAGAGAGGTATGATTACGCCATGTCAGTGAGAGCGATCCGCGGAGCGGTACAGGTTGAAGCAAATACCCCAGAGGCGATCGCTGCTGGAACGAAGGAGCTTCTCCTTGAGATCATCCGGAGCAATGAGTTGGAGATTGGTGCAATTATCTCTGTCCTACTCACCGCCACCCCCGATCTCACCGCCACCTTTCCGGCGGCTGCAGCACGAGAGATTGGCTTTGAAGCTACCCCGCTTCTCTGCGCAGTTGAAATCGATGTCGCTGGCGCTCTGCCGCGGGTAATTCGGGCCATGGCAACTGTTGAGACTGATAAGAGTTCAAGCGAGATCACCCACATCTACCTCGGTGGCGCAAAGGCTCTCCGTCGAGATATAGCCCAGTAGGAGATCTTCCCTTGGCGCTCACCCATGTTCGAATTGTCGGCTCAGGTCTGATTGGTACCTCGATCGGCCTCGCCCTCTCCGCTAAAGGGGTAGCTATCACCATGGTTGATATCGACCCGATCGCACAGGGGCTAGCTCAGGATCTTATGGGGGGAGTGCGTTCAGACTCTGGCGCTCAAGTAACTGTGATCGCTTCACCGCTCTCGACCACCTCGGAGGTCATAAAGAGCCTCAATAGCACAACTATCAACCTTGGCTTTATCGATATCTCTTCTGTGAAAACTAGTCCTTTACTTGAAGTTGAGTCATCTGGTTTTGATCTGGCTAAATTCTTGCCAACCCATCCGATGGCGGGGCGAGAGGTTGGCGGCGCCGAGTCTGCACGTGGTGATCTCTTCCAGGGGCGTCCATGGATGATAGATCCGCGAGGGGTCGATAGCGACCTTGTGGCGGCTGGGCGAGAGATCATCGCCATCTGTGGAGGGCATCTGATTGAGATGGCGGCGAGCGAGCATGATCGCGCCGTCGCACTTGTCTCGCACCTACCGCAACTCCTCAGCTCGCTCTTAGCAGCTCAGCTAGAGGGAGCGCCGGCAACCTGGCTCGAGCTCGCTGGTGGCGGCCTCCGTGACACCACTCGTATTGCGGCATCAAGCCCGAGGTTATGGCGAGAGATCATTGCGGCTAACCACGAGGTCCTTGGTCCTTTACTCGATCGAGTAATTGATGATCTACGCGCGCTCCGTAGCGAGTTGAGCGATCCCGCTCGAGTTGAAGAGTTTATTCAGAATGGAAATCGCGGACGATCATTGATTCCAGGTAAGCATGGTGGAACTGCGCGAAATTACACATACCTGCCTGTCGTCATTGAAGATAAGCCCGGTCAATTGGCACGTCTATTTGATGAGTGTGCTGCAGCAGAGGTCAACGTGGAAGATCTAGCGATTGAACACTCGCCAGAGCAATACACCGGTCTAATCACACTTGCGCTGTCGCAATCAGATGCGCAGAAGTTGTATCAACACTTGCTCAAAGAAGGATGGAGCGCACACGCTCCTCGTTAGACGCTCAAGAAATAGTAAATATAGTTCTACCAAGGAATTACTAGCGAAAGGTTGGGTTAGACATGATTGTTGTTGCACTTGATGGCCCAAGTGGAGCTGGTAAGTCGAGTACCGCAAAAGGTATCGCTACACGCGCTGGCTGGAACTATCTCGATACCGGCGCACTCTATCGCGCAGTGGCGCTCATCTCGCTAGAGATTAAGAGTGACGAAGCGAAAGATATTCTCGCGTTCTCTTCGCTCAACCGAATAACATTTACCGCAGATCCAATGAAGCCTGAGATCTTTATCGGTGAACGGAATATCTCTGATGAAATTCGCACACTTACTGTTACAAATAAAGTCTCCGAAATTGCTGCAATGCCGGAGATTCGCGCCGAGCTCCTTAATTTGCAGAGATCCATTATCGATAGAGCTGAACGTGGAATTGTTGTTGAGGGTCGAGATATCGGAACTGTTGTCTGTCCAGATGCCGCACTGAAGATTTATCTCACAGCAGATATTGATGCACGAACATCTCGTCGCGAGCTAGAGATAAACGATGGCGCAGTCGCGACTGAGGAAATTGCTCAATCTCTTACCTCGCGTGATGAAATCGACTCGACTCGAAAGACTAGTCCACTTGCGATGGCATCTGATGCGGTCCATATCGATAGTACAGAACTCAACTTAGAAGAGACGATCGAGCGAGTCTGGGAGCTCTTAATTGAACGCTCGCTTCTCGGTTTACCAATCGTCGCAATCCTCGGCCGTCCCAACGTTGGAAAATCCACTTTGATCAATCGATTTATTGGCCGTCGTGAGGCAATTGTTGAAGACACTCCAGGAGTCACTCGCGATCGCGTTCAATATGAATGCGAGTGGGGTGGTCGTCGATTTATTGTGATGGATACCGGGGGATGGGAGTCGAAGCCCGATGGAATCTCAGTTGCAATTTCAGCTGGAGCAGAACTTGCTATGGAAGAGGCGGATATCCTCGCCTTTGTAGTTGATGCTCAAGTTGGCGCACTCGATGAAGACGATGTGATGGTTCAAGAGTTACGTAAGGCGAAGAAGCCAACTCTATTGATTGCAAATAAAGTAGATGGCGATCACGATGAGGCTGATGCGCACGCACTCTGGAATCTCGGACTCGGCGAACCTCATTTTGTCTCTGGCCTCCATGGTCGTGGATCTGGTGATTTGCTCGACACAATAGTTAAGTTGCTTCCTGAAGTTGGTCGCGCGCAAACACATGATGGTTATCGAAAGATTGCGTTAATCGGTCGTCCCAATGTTGGTAAATCAAGTCTGCTCAACGCCCTTGCTGGTGAGAATAGATCTATTGTTGATGATGTTGCAGGCACAACGAGAGATCCAGTCGACTCACTTATTGAGATCGGTGGCCAAATTTGGCGTTTTGTTGATACCGCTGGAATTAAGAAGCGAGCCAACCAAGCTAGCGGTACCGATTACTACGCAACGCTTCGCACGCAGACCGCGCTTGAGCGCTCTGAATGTGTCGCTCTAGTCTTAGATGCATCAGTACCTATCTCCGAGCAAGATCTCCGGATCATCTCGATGGTAGAAGAATCTGGTAAGGCGATGGTCTTGGTCCTTAATAAGTGGGATCTCGTCGATGAAGATCGTCGCGATCAATTGGAGAAGGAACTTGATCGCCACCTTGGACATATCGAATGGGTTCAACGAGTCAACGTCGCAGCTAAGACCGGCTGGCATCGTGATCGCCTAGCCCCGGCGCTTCGAACCGCCCTCGCCTCATGGGAGAAGCGCGTACCAACGGCGAAGCTCAACTCATTCCTCGGCGCGCTGATCGGCGCCACCCCGCCTCCCGTTCGTGGCGGCAAGCAGCCGAAGGTCTATTACGCGACCCAGGCGGGTATTGCGCCACCGAAGTTTGTCGTCTTCTCATCCGGTTGGATTGAGGCCTCCTATCGTCGATTTATCGAACGTCGCCTCCGTGAGGAGTTTGGCTTCCCAGGGACCCCGGTTCAGGTGGCTATCCGAGTCAAGGAGCGCGAGAAGGAGTGAGCACCTACCTCACCATCCCTAACGCGCTGACCGCGCTCCGCGGTTTAGGTGTGCCTCTCTTTATCTGGCTCGCGCTGGTCAAGGAGGCCGATGGATGGGCGATCGCCGTTCTCGCTATAGGCGGATTGACCGATTATCTCGATGGGAAGTTGGCTCGAGCCTGGAACCAGACCTCGCGATTTGGTGAGCTGGCAGATCCGGCAATCGATCGGTTTTATATCGTCGCCACCTTGGTTGTTCTCTATCTTCGAGAGGCGATTCCACTCTGGGTGATCCTCCTCTTAATTGGTCGCGATCTTATTCTCGGCGGAGTAACTCTCGCTCTCACCCGACGAGGCTTGCCGCCGCTGCGAGTGAGTTATATTGGAAAGGCGGCAACATTCAATCTCCTCTACGCCTTCCCGCTGCTACTCCTTGCGCTCTCTGATTCGTGGTTTGGTCACCTCGCCTTTATCTTCGGCTGGGCATTTGCCATTTGGGGGATAGCGCTCTATCTCGTCACCGGTGTTTCCTATTTCCGAGAGGCGATGAAAAGCATTAGAGTGCGACCAACAGATCGGATTATTGAGGGCTAACTTTAAAAAGTTGATCTTTCAAGAATCTGACAAGCGATTAGATAAGGGCCGACATGTCTCACATTCCAGCAGATCTCCATTACACAAAAGAGCACGAATGGGTTGCTCAGAGCGGTACCGCTGGAACCATCCGAATGGGTATCACCGACTTCGCTCAAGGAGCCCTTGGCGATATCGTCTATGTGCAGATGCCTAAGGTCGGAGAGAAAGTTGTCGCCGATAAAGTTTGCGGTGAGGTTGAATCTACTAAATCTGTATCTGAAATCTTCTCGCCGGTCACCGGAACCGTTACCGCGATCAATGAAGCTCTTACCAACGCGCCAGAGCTTGTCAACTCCGATCCCTATGGAGCTGGTTGGTTGGCGGAAATCTCAGTAGATGGCGAACCATCTAGCCTCCTTACCGCTGCGCAGTATGGCGAGATTACCGGCTGAACCCCGGCTTGATTTCTTAACCGCAACTCTCTAGTGTCACCCTTAAGTTGAAGGTGAGCCCGAAAGCCGCTCGCCTGATGTAAGAGGGGAGCGGTGATGGAGAAGCAAGTTCAGTCTCACGAACTCACCTCAACCCTCCATCTCGGTCTTCGATCTGTAGCTGAAACTTCCCCTTCTGCTGCAATCGAGAGCCTCCTTGAGAGCTCCACCGCCGAAGAACGTTCAGTGATTGAAAAGGTTCTCACCGGTTCAGAGGGCTCTGCGATGGTTCTGATCCACCGTGGGCCTGCACGTGGAGCTAGATTCCTAATCACTGCAGCTGGCGTGACTATTGGCCGTTCGCCATCAAGCGATATCTTCCTTGATGATGTAACTGTCTCACGTTCGCATGCAACTATCACTCGCGAGGCTAATGAATTTCACTTTACCGATTCCGGAAGCCTTAACGGTTCTTACATCAACAACGTCCAAAGTTCATCTCGCACTCTAGAAAATGGTGACGAGATTCAGATCGGCAAATTTCATCTGCTCTTTATCTGCAGCAAATCACAATCGGGGGAGAAATAAGTGAGCGTTCCAGCACGTGCCTATTTAAGTATCGGCGAAGTTCTAACAAAATTGCGTGGCGATTTCCCTGATATCACCATCTCAAAGATTCGTTTCCTTGAATCTGAAGGTTTGATCGAACCCCAGCGAACACCGTCTGGTTATCGCAAATTCACAAGCAATGATTTAGAGCGCCTCCGTTATGTCCTTCTAGCTCAACGCGATCAGTATCTCCCTCTCCGTGTAATCAAAGAGAATCTCGGATCGCGGTCTCGAGCCAACTCCACAGGGCCTTGCGACACCTCGCCCTTCACTCGGTTTAGCAACGGTAGATGGCGAGATTGCTTCCAGCACCTTTGGCGAGCAGTCAGAGATGCGCCTCTCTCGCGACGAGTTGCTCAACGCCTCTGGTCTTATCGATAGCCAATTGGTAGAGCTTGAATCTTTTGGTCTG
The DNA here is from genome assembly GCA_041179565.1 of Actinomycetota bacterium. Lineage (GTDB taxonomy): Bacteria > Actinomycetota > Actinomycetes > Nanopelagicales > Nanopelagicaceae > Planktophila. Next base: position 16,875 of record JBEGTC010000010.1, on the reverse strand, counting down.
ATTACTCTTCGAGGTCGCCATTACGATAGCGATGCTCTCTCAGTTGCAAAGGCTGTCGCCGAGATGGCTTCATTTGGAATCGAGGCTCGCCACCTGCGTTCATTTAAGACCGCCGCAGATCGTGAGATTGGTCTGATTGAACAGGTCATCACGCCATACACTCGACAGAAATCATCTGAGTCGAAGGCGCGTGCCGAAGAAGTTCAAAAGGAGATTGCAGCTCTATCAGTTCGTCTCCATGCATCGCTGGTTCGCAGCGGTCTCAATCGCCCTCGTTAATCGAAGCGCATAATGCTTACACTTGTTGAGGTTGTTGGCGTTCGAATAGAGATGCCATCAAACCAGCCGATCGTTCTCCTTAAAGAGGTGGAAGGTCGGACCTTCCTGCCCATCTGGGTGGGTGCGCAAGAGGCGAGCGCGATAGCTTTCGCTCAGCAAGATATTCGTCCAGCTCGTCCGCTCACCCACGACCTCATTGTGAGTCTCCTCGATACCGTAGGGGCGACCCTCACCGCAGTCCACATCACCTCGATGGTTGATGGCATCTTCTACGCCGAGCTCCATCTACGTGATGAGTCAGGGGCGCTGCCGCCACTGAGCGCCCGCCCATCAGATGCGATCGCTATCGCCCTGCGCAGTAAGGCCAATATCCTCGTCGCTCACGATCTTCTGACCTCGATAGGTATCGAAATCCCGGAGCCGGGCGCAGGGGAGAGCGAGTCAGAGCTTGAAGCCTTCCGCGAATTTCTCGATCAGATCAACCCGGAGGATTTCGCCTAAGGGGGAGAAACCTTCAACCTCAAGTAGAGGTTTCGAGCGTGTCGCTCGTCGATGGCTAAGCCTCCCAAGCGTACGCTTATCCCACCCCCTGATCTCAAGGTTCGCTTTGAGACCCCATTGAAAGCGAGCCCCCTCTCGTGACAGAGCAAGAGCTACAGATTGGTTATCGCGGCGCTACTGCCTGCGCTGCCGCAGGTATTACATATCGACAACTTGATTACTGGGCGCGTACCGGTCTCGTTGAACCATCGATTCGCACCGCCGCAGGTTCTGGCTCTGCTCGCCTCTACGGTTTTCGTGACATCCTCGTATTAAAGATTGTGAAGCGCCTCCTCGATGCTGGCGTCTCACTTCAAAATATCCGTACTGCAGTCGATCACCTCCGCAACCGAGGTGTCACCGAGCTCGAACGAATCACCTTAATGAGCGATGGCGTATCAATCTACGAGTGTGGCAGCCCAGATGAGATTATCGATCTCCTCGCCGGAGGTCAGGGCGTCTTCGGAATCGCTGTTGGAAAGGTCTGGCATGAAGTTGAGGGCTCACTCTCAACCTTGGCTGGAGAGTTTAACGGTGAAGCGATTGGTGGCGAAAGTAACGATGAACTCTCGCTCCGTCGAAAGGCGAAAGGCGCTTAACTCGCAATATATTGCACCCCAGTAGTTCTTACTCGGGGGAGTGTTGTGAGCCGTTCATTTGAAGATCGTCATATTGGTCCGACCCACTCCGACGAGTTAGCGATGTTGGCCGCGCTCGGCTACAAAGATCTCTCCTCGTTTATCTCAGATGTTGTCCCCGCAAATATCGCGATCAACGGCGTCATTGAAGGTGCGCTCGATAGCGGTCGAAGCGAGGTAGAGGTAATTTCTGAACTTCGATCCATCGCTGCCGAGAATAAGGTATTTCGTTCGCTCATTGGAACCGGTTACTACGGAACGATCGTGCCACCGGTAATTAAGCGAAACGTCTTGGAGAATCCCGCTTGGTACACGGCATACACGCCATATCAACCAGAGATCTCGCAAGGTCGCCTAGAAGCGCTCTTTGCATTTCAGACCATGGTCTGTGAGCTAACGGCTCTCGATATCTCAAATGCATCGATGCTCGATGAATCTACCGCCGCCGCCGAAGCGATGACCTTGGCGAGACGAGCTTCAAAGTTAAGTGATGACGCAGTCTTCTTAATTGAGGAGCATGTGCATCCTCAGACCAAAGCGGTAATTGCTACTCGAGCTAAGCCGCTTGGCATCAAGGTGGTGGAGATTGATTCCGGGCACGTTGTGCGCGACGGTTTTGATGGCGAATTCTTTGGCGCCTTACTGCAATATCCAGATACAACTGGCGAAGTTATTGATTACTCAGCTTTTGCAGAATATGCGCATAGCCGTGACGCGCTTGTAATTGCTGCAACAGATCTCCTTGCGCTCACCCTGCTGAAGGCGCCAGGGGAGTGGGGAGCAGATATCGCGGTGGGCACATCGCAACGTTTCGGAGTTCCGATGGGCTTTGGTGGGCCGCACGCTGGTTTCCTTGCAGTCCGAACCGGGTTAGAACGTTCGATGCCTGGTCGCCTTGTAGGTCAAAGTATCGATGCGACTGGAAAGCCGGCTTTTCGATTGGCGTTGCAAACTCGCGAGCAACATATTCGTCGCGATAAAGCTACCTCCAATATCTGCACCGCCCAAGTTCTCTTGGCGAATATGAGCGCCTTCTATGCGATGTGGCATGGGCCGGTTGGTCTTCGCGCAATTGCCGAGCGAGTTCATAATTTTGCATCTCGACTTCATAGTGCAACAAAGTCAGAGCATGGAACTATCTTCGACACAGTTACCGTGACGGTTGAGGATGCTGCAACAGTTCATGCCGCTGCTCATACAAAGGGAATCAACTTCGCAATAGTCGATCAGACTCATGTTCGTATTTCGTTCGATGAGGAGACTACGGAGGAGCTCTTTGCTCAAGTACTAGAAATTCTCGGTGTCGAAGATGATGCAGCCACAGAGATTCCGGCTCCATTTTTACGCACGAGCAAATACCTCACACACCCAGTCTTCAATACCAACCATAGCGAGACTGGCATGATGCGATATCTTCGCAATCTCTCCGATCGGGATTTAGCGCTAGATCGCACAATGATTCCACTCGGTTCGTGCACTATGAAACTTAATTCGGTCACCGAGATGGAGGCGGTCACCTGGCCAGAGTTCTCAGCGCTCCATCCATTTGCACCGATAGACCAGAGCCAAGGTTCGCGTAAGTTGATAGCGCAGCTTTCGAAGTGGTTGGTCTCGATTACCGGCTATGACGCGGTATCGCTCCAGCCAAATGCTGGTAGCCAAGGGGAGTTTGCCGGACTTCTCGCAATTCGCAACTATCACGACTCCCGTGGCGACCATGGGCGCAATATCTGCCTCATCCCATCGAGCGCACATGGCACCAACGCCGCCTCTGCGGTAATGGCTGGCATGAAGGTTGTGGTCATTGAGTGTGATGAGAATGGAAATGTCGCCATCGATGACATCAAGGCGAAGATTGCTGAGCACTCAACTGCGTTAGCTGCGCTCATGATTACCTATCCATCTACCCATGGCGTCTTTGAGACGGCGGTGTCAGAGATCTGTGCTCTTATCCATGACGCTGGGGGACAGGTCTATGTCGATGGCGCAAATCTCAACGCTCTTGTCGGTGTTGCTCAACCAGGAAAGTTTGGCGCCGATGTCTCGCACCTCAATCTCCATAAGACCTTCGCCATTCCTCACGGCGGTGGTGGTCCTGGAGTTGGACCGGTAATTGTTCGCTCGCACCTTGCACCGTTCCTACCGAATCATCCGCTCGATGAGTTGGCAGGTCCGGCAACTGGCCCAGGGCCAATCTCAGCTGCGCCTTACGGTTCAGCGAGCATCTTGCCGATCTCGTGGGCCTATATCCGCCTCCTTGGCGGCGCCGGACTGACCCACGCAACCCAAGTTGCAATCCTCTCTGCCAATTACATGGCAGCTCGGTTGGCTGATAGCTATCCAATTCTCTACACCGGCGCCAATGGTCGAGTGGCTCATGAGTGCATCCTCGATATTCGCGGACTCGCCAAAGATTCTGGCGTTACCGTCGATGATATTGCTAAGCGCCTCATGGATTATGGCTTCCACGCGCCTACGATGTCATTTCCCGTTGCTGGAACTTTGATGATTGAACCTACCGAATCTGAAGATATCGGTGAGATCGAACGCTTTATCGCGGCAATGATCGCCATTCGAGGTGAGATCCAGGAGATTATCGATGGCAAAGTTCCAGTTGAGGGCTCAGCTCTAAGAAATGCGCCGCACACTGCTCAAGCCGTTACCGCCTCTGAGTGGGGAAGAGCCTATTCTCGAGAGCAGGGAGGCTATCCAGCGCCGCTTGCGGGCTTTATTGAGGGCGAACTCATCGGTGCCAAGATTAAGTATTGGCCACCGGTTGCACGCATTGATGGAGCACATGGTGATCGCAACCTCATCTGCTCCTGCACGCCGCTCGACGACTACCGTTAAGAACTGTCCTGGGGGTGGGCCTTTTCAGGCTTACTTTACATAATGTAACTTATCGGCATTAGGTCTAACCGCGTGTTTAACGCCCCAGACGGTGGTCTGCCAGAGCGCCTCAATAACGATCGCCCGGTTCATCTTCGACTTCCCATTCTCGCGTTCGATAAATGTGATTGGAACTTCGATGAATTGTGCATCGAGATAGTTAAGCGCGATCACCATCTCAATTTGATAGCAATAACCATTGGCGACGAGATTGTCGATATTGAGTTGCTTAATGAGAGCTACTGGATAAATTCGAAATCCGCCGGTGAGATCTCGTAGTGGAATTCGCAGAACTCGCTGGGCATATCGGGTACCAGAGCGAGAGAGAAATTGGCGATATCGAGGCCAATTAACGACCGAACCGCCCGTCATCCACCGAGTGCCTAAGATGACTGACCCTGGATTCTCACCTGCTTCGGTTATGAGCTTTTCTAGGTCGGCAACTTGATGAGAACCATCGGCATCCATTGAGATGATGTGACTGTACTTATCTAAGTTCAGAATCTCTCTTATAGCCGCTCGATATGCGTTGCCTAGACCATCTTTCTTCACTCTTCGCAAGACCGATGCCCAGGAGAGATTTAAGTTGTCGACAATATCTCCGGTCTTATCGGGTGAATTGTCGTCAATAACAATGACATCAAGCGCATATGTATTATGTAAAGTTGATAGTCGCTCTAAAAGCTCAACGATCGAATCTGATTCGTTATAGGTGGGAATCAAGATTACGAATTTCATCAACTCCTCCGTCGTTGAGCTATTGAAAGTAATAATGAGGCGAAAATTACCAGTATAGGAGCCCATCCACCTAGGCGGTCAGAGATAGTTTCTCCATCTGAAAGTGCTACTAGTTGAGAGAGTGAGCCTCTCTCCCCCTCTACTAACTTCTCAATTACCTCTCCCCTTGGGTTGATAATTGCTGACGGACCTGTCGTGGAGACGCTCACAATTGATCGCTGATGTTCAATCGCTCGAATTCTGGTGATTGCCAATTGTTGCTCTCCCTCTGCAGTCCCGAAGAACGTTGCGCTATTGGTATGAACCAGGATTAGCTTCGAGCTCTGTGCGCTCTGTCGAAGGATGCCATCATTGAGGATCTCGTAACAGATGACGCTGGCAACATCTATCCCAGAAACCCGATGAGTGTTAAGCGAGTCTCCGGGCGTAAAGTCTCGAACCATATCGGTGTATGGAGATACCAACTCTGCCAACGGTCGTAGCGGAATAAATTCGCCAAAAGGCGTGAGATAGCGCTTCTCGTAGACGGTTTGTTCTGAACCGTCAAACTTGATAGTTACATTCCTTAAACCATTTCGTTCAATGACAGCTCCAGATATGAGCGGAACTTTTACCTCAGTAAAGAACTCATCAAGGAGCGTCTTCGCTTCGACATTGTTAAATGGATCAACATCGATGGCGTTCTCAGGCCAAACAAGTAGGTCATCGTCCGGGCGCGCTGTCGCTTTACTGACCTCTATATGCATCTTCATCACTTCTAGCGCGCGCTGATTAAAGTTGAGGCCCGGCTCCGGCACTCCCCCTTGTACAGCCCTCACCGATAACGTCGATGTAGATGGAGTCGATGAGATGAGGAATGGTGCAAGAACCAGAGCGATAAAGAGAATAGAGAACGTTGCTGGGTTTCGAGTGAGTATTGCTTGAGTAATCAATAAGGTTAAGAAGCTAAGTCCAGTGGCGCCTATAACTGCGACAAAATTGACCAAGGGTGAATCAGTTTGGCTAAATGCGATGCGGGTCCAACCAAATCCGCCAAATGGAAATCGACTCTTGACCTCATCCATAAGAAGAAGCGCGAATATAAGGAGTGGAACGTTCTTGTACTTGGCAAGGAACGCTACCGGTATGAGGTAGAGCGCTTGGAGAATTGAGAGTAGAAGCCAGGGCAGAGAACCAACATAACTACCGCTCCAATAGAGAATGATCGAATTTGCAAGAAAACCAAAGCTGAGTCCTACTGAGAATCTTCGCCGTGTGGTCAGTAGCGCCTTCATGAAGAGCGCATACCCAATGGGTGCAAGAAACCAGAGTCCAACGGGTTTAAAGCTCAGCGCAACAGCTAGAGCACCAATAAGGGTTTGAAGAGTTACCACCGGAGTGAAGAGATCAATCGGTCGACGCTAGCTCCTAGTCCGTACTCCTCTTTCATCTGATAGACGAGATCTAGGTTCTGCGCCTTGTGTGGGATTGCGATATCTAGTTGTGGCAGCGCAACATCTCGCGCGCAATTGACGAGGGTCGGTGCAATCGCCAAATAATCAACGCCAGCAATTATCTTCTTTGCCAGCGCTGGTGGAAGCGATGCATCTCCGGCGTGCGCTGCCTTAATGGCGCCATCAACCGTGGCGAAATTATTTGCTATCAGCGCCGCGCCCTTCTCGCCTATCCCCTTTACGCCGGGTAGGCCATCGGAGGGGTCGCCTCTAAACATTGCGAAGAGCGCATACCTATCCCCCGGAATTCCGTACTTATCTGCCACCCACTTGGTATCAACAAGATCATGTTGCGAAATACCGCGAGCAAGATATACGACTTTGATATCTCGTTTATCATCAACTAATTGAAAGAGATCTCTATCTCCAGTGACGACTCTGATTGGACCCTTCTCGCGCGTTGCGAAAGTGGCCATCACATCATCTGCCTCGTAATCATCGACCCCGACCATCGGAATGCCCAGGGCATCGAGGAGATCCAAGAGAACTGGAATCTGAGGAGTAAGGGTCTCTGGCTCTTCCTCTTCCTCGCTATCGGCCTCAAGGCGATTGGCCTTGTAATCGGGAAAAAGCTCCACCCGCCACGATGGTCGCCAATCGCCCTCAATACAGGCAACTAAGCGATTGGGTGAATACATCGAGATAAGTCGAGCCGTCATATCAAGATAGCCACGTATCGCATTGACCGGCATACCTGAAGGCGATAACAGAGTATCTGGCATTCCATAATAAGCGCGATACCAGAGTGAGGCGCTATCTAAGAGCATAAGAGTCATAGTTCGCCCACCATATACGAGACCACTCCCCTGTCAATGCGCTTAATCGCCTCTTTGCATTGCGGACGCAGAGACTCCGAGGCACCCCCGATCTGTGTAAGGAGGTCGATCAGTTGCTTAATATTCCGAACAAAGTCACCGACTGTCATATCACTGCCACGCAGTACGTGGCTGAGCGAATGACCGCTCGCCCATTTGTAAGAGGCGTAACAGAAGCCAAAGTCAGGTTCACGCTGTGTCTTAACTCCGAAATCCTCTTCGATATCCTCTAATTGTGACCAGATAGAGGTAATCGAGGCGAGGGCGGTAGCTACATTCTGGTGTGGAATCTTCGGTGCCAGGTTCTCGGAACCCCGACTCTCGTAGATGACCGACGAAACGACTGAGATCAACTCAGCTGGCGCGAGTTTATCGAGAATGCCTCTCCGGATGGTCTCGGTAAGAAGTAAGTCCGACTCGGCGTAAATTTTTGCAAGAATCTTCCCTTGCTCGAGTGGCTTCTCACCTTCGATATAACCGAGATGGCCCAGCACGTCACAAATGCGGTCGAAGGTCTTGGCAATAACGTGGGTTCGATTCTCTACCCGCTCTCGCAAACCGGCTGATTCTCGCTGCAATCGGGCGGCACGCTCTGCAAACCTCGCATGAGTCTCTCGATCATTACAAGAGTGGCACTCATGTTGGCGAAGGCTCCGGCGCAAGCGATCGAGCTCATTCTCCATATGCTGTCGTTGGCGATTATCAAAGGTGCGTCGGCCATCGCGCTTGCTTAGCAATCGTTCGGTATCACGAATCTCCATTCGAATCGCCGCGTACTCTTCAAAGTTGCCCAAGTGGCAGACCGCCGACTCGAGCTGCTCAGCAGCTGCTAAATCATTCTTTCGAATCTGCTTTACCAAGCCAACAACGGCGCGATCTGCCTGAAATTGAGCAAATGATGATTCAAGGCTGGTACGTGCTCGCTCACGACCAAAACGAGCAATGAGATTGATCGACATGTTATATGAAGGGGTAAAAGATGAACGTAACGGATATGTTCGAGTTGATGCCAAACCTGCTGCTGTAGCCGAATCGACCGTTGGTGACCAGAGGACCACCGCATTACCTTCAATATCAATGCCACGACGACCGGCTCGACCGGTCAGCTGCGTGTATTCGCCTGGAGTAATTGAGACGTGTCCCTCGCCATTCCATTTCGTCAGCTTCTCAAGTACAACGGTGCGAGCGGGCATATTTATACCCAGTGCAAGGGTCTCTGTTGCAAAGACGGCTTTAACCAGACCCCGCTTAAAGAGATCTTCAACTGCAGCTTTAAAGCTCGGAAGGAGCCCTGCGTGGTGGGCCGCGATTCCTCGCTCAAGCGCAAGAAGCCAATCGCGATATCCGAGAACTTCAAGATCTTCCTCTGCGATATTCATGGTGTACTGCGTTGCAGTGTTGATAATTTCAAGACGTTCTTCGGCGTTGGTGAGCTTGATACCTGCGTTGAGGCATTGCTTTACAGCGGCATCGCATCCCGCTCGAGAGAAGATGAAGGTAATTGCCGGTAAGAGATTCTCACGTTGGAGCTTATCGATCACCTCATCACGTGAAAGGCGCTCTTCATCGTTTCCAAATCGATCGCGACGATGTCTCGGCGTGCGGACCCGCTTAAGCGCCTGTCGTTCTAACCCTAGAATCTCAGGATTTACCCGACCGGGTTCGCTGAAGAGATCTATCAGTCGATTGCCGATCAGAACATGCTGATAGAGCGGAATTGGCCGCAGCTCACTTACGATGACATCGGTCTGACCGCGAACCTCACCCAGCCACTCACCGAACTCTTCCGCATTACTGACAGTTGCCGAAAGAGAGATTACTTGAACGCTCTCCATGAGGTGAATGAGTACCTCTTCCCAAACGGCGCCGCGAAACTTATCAGCTAAATAATGAACCTCATCCATTACAACAGCGCCCAAGTTGAGCAAGGTAGATGAGTTTGCATAGAGCATGTTACGAAGAACTTCAGTTGTCATGACCATGATCTCGGCATCGGAATTGATGTTTGTATCGCCTGTGAGTAGGCCCACCCGCTCCTCGCCGAAGCGCTCTACAAATTCATGAAATTTCTGATTCGAGAGCGCTTTGATCGGAGTTGTATAGAAACACTTCTTACCTTTTGCGAGAGAGCTAAATGCAGCGAACTCACCGACAACTGTCTTTCCTGCGCCGGTGGGGGCAGCAACTAGGACTCCTCTGCCTTCTTCAACGGCGTGGCATGCGGCAATCTGAAAATCATCAAAACCAAAGTCAAACTGCGCGATAAAGTCATTGGTAAGTGGATGTGCTGAACGTTTCTTCGCTGCCGCGTAACGCTCAGCAGGTGTAGCTACAGCATCCATGTCAGTCCAGCCCCTTTAATGCACTCGGCTGAGATAGGTGCGGGACCGATGCGTTCTCCGTCTGCATATGCTACGGCACGGGCGCTGATCGTGACTTTCTTGGCACGCATAGTGCGTACGGCAGGATGTTGCAGGTGTGATCCCGAATAAACCTTAGGAAATGTGCGAATAAATTCAATGGTGCTTACCGGCTCGAGAATCACAACGTCGAACAATCCATCATGGAGCTGTGCTTGCGGACAGATATTCATTCCACCGCCATACGACTTTCCGTTGCCTATAGCGACCAGCATTGCCTCGGTAGTGAAGGTGTGAGAGTCGCATGTGATCTCATATTCGATTGGCTTGAAACGAGGCAGTTCCATCGCAATCGCCAGGTTGTAACGCTGCGGCCCTTTAGGCCAAGTTAAGGAGTTCGCTCGCTCATTAACAACCGAGTCGAATCCAGTGGAGAGGATTGCACCAAACCACTCCGAATCAACGTTACCAAGGTCAATTCGTGAGGGTTCTTCGTGAATGACGCGCTCAAGAATCGCCGCGTAATTGTCGAGCGACCAACCCAGAGTCCTTACGAAATCATTCCCGGTTCCAGCTGGAATCACGGCGAAAGGAATATCTCTCGGTACGCAATGCTGTAGCGCAAGATGAGCTAACCCATCTCCCCCGACAGCGATCAATCCTGAGTAAATACCTCTATCCAACTCACTTGATATCTCACGCCCAAGCTCTTGCGCGGATGCGGCAGCGATTAATCTGTATTCAACCTTCTTCGCGTGTAAGTAAGAGGTGACTTCATGTCCGGCAGTTACGCCTTTTCCATTTCCAGAGTGCGGATTAACCGCTACCAGCCACATCGACAACCTGCAGAATCAATCTGTATTTATTGGTGCGGGGGCATCGATTGGCGCTGCTGGTGAGATGACGCCTTCGCCACCTTCGCTCGTTGCAAACTTTCGCGCTCTTCTTCGATCATTGAGCAGCGCTATTCCCCCGGCCATGAAATAGAGTGAAATGAGTGGAACCGCGAGTGCGAGCATCGATAGTGGATCGGCGCTCGGAGTAAAGCCGGCGATAAAGAGAGTGATGCCAAAGATCCAAATACGCCACGGCCTGAGAATCGCCATGCCACTCAAGAAACCAATTGCATTAAAGGTAACGAGAAATACCGGTAGTTCGAAAGCGATGCCGAAGAGGAGAATTACCCGCATGACAAAGTCGAGATAGTCATCGAACTTAACCAGGTTAGAGAGCGCGCTCGGAGTGAAGCCGAAGAGAACGCGAATCGCGACTGGAAGGATGTAGTAACCAAGAGTCGCGCCCGCTGCAAAGAATGGGGTTGCCGCAACGAAGAAGGCGACTGAGTTGCGCTTCTCTTTCCGATGGAGGGCCGGTGCAATAAATGCCCATAACTGATAGAGCCAGATTGGCGCCATCATGATGATTCCGGCTAAGAGCGCGACTTTAATCTGCAGATTAAGTGGGCCGAGCACGCCGTTGATGTAGAGCGAGCCACAACTCGCCGCTCCTTCTGCTTGTGCCTTCTTGAGATCGCAGACAGGTTCGGCCAACTTAGTGATTATCGGGTTGTAAAAACTCCAGCCAACGCCAAACCCCACCATGATTGCTAAGGTGGATTTAAAAAGTCTTCGGCGCAGCTCGCGTAGATGTTCGATAAGCGGCATGCGACCGCCGTCAGGCGTCGCCACGAGGGTTACTTCTCTGGTGAGTCTTCGTTCTTGCCCTTGTTCTCAGGCTCGTCGCTCTTCATCTCTTTCATCTCTGATTTGAAGATACGCATTGAACGACCGAGAGAGCGAGCTGAATCAGGTAGGCGCTTTGCACCAAAGAGAACAGTCACAACGATGAGAAGAAGGAGGATGTGGCTAGGCTCGCGTAGAAATGGCATTTCGATAGCTCCTTGAAGGTAAGGTGTAGGCAAACGTTAGCGTATAGCGGCTCGCTATGAGAGGTATAGGGCGAGAATTTTCTCGCCTCGGAGGCGGATTTCCTCCCTAAATCCGACCGGGGCGACCACCTCCAAATCCGGAGCAACGGCCACCACCGCTCGATGGAGCCAATCGGTAGAGAAGACTTCGATCTCCGCCGACCCACCGTGGTCTAAGTCCTTGGATTGAAGGAGCTCAGCGACGGCCCGTCGGTTTCTCGTTGCCCGAACCTGAAAGCGTTGCCCGGTACTTCCATGTGGATCCCCCTCTGGCGCTGGCTTTGTAGATAGTGGCAAAGGAGTAACTCGCTCAACTCGATCCAATCTGAAGTTACGGTAATCATTAGCGCTCTGACAGAAGGCCGAGAGGTATGTAAATCCCTCTTCACTATAAAGTGAGAGTGGATCTACAACTCGAATGGAAACCTCATCACGACTAGGTGAAAGGTAAGCGATCTCCAAGCTATGCCGTGAAGCGATGGCGCTCTCAATTACAGAGCGGTGGTTACTTTCTGGGGCGTCATGTACCTCGATAACATCGCCAACGATGGACTTTAATTGCGCGACAAGTGAATCGATAGTATCCAAAACCTCGCTTTGGTCATCTGGGATTGACTCTCGAAGCAATTCAAGTCCTATGAGGAACGAGGAGATTTCGAGTCCAGTAAGCGCACGAGGAATATCTAGCGCATCATGATTATTAATCGATACAAATCCAGATTCGAAGAAAACTTCGATCAGTTCATAAGGAGTATAACCAGGAAGGCCACACATAGAGAGAGCTGTCAGTTCGTTGGCCATCTCCTTCTCGCTAACGCCGAATTCGCGAGCAAGTTCTTTAAGCGAAACATGTGAATGGGTTGAGAGATAGGGCACGAGATCGAGCGCTCTAGATACCTCTTGAATAGGTCCGGTCAGCTTAGCCATGAATTGAAATCACCTCTTGTAATCGGGATATCAGTTCATTCCTTAAATCTTCAGGTGCAACGATTTCGGCATCAACGCCTAGCCAGAGAGTCTGCTGCAGAATCGTGTTATGTGAGAAGTATTCGATTTCGAGTAAGTCCCACTCTGAATCCAATTCAGTGACCTGCCCACCTTTGCGGAGCGCATTTCCCCTACCTTTTCTCACCTTAATCTGGGCTACTTGCACCGCCGCCTTATTAGCAGCTTCGCTCTCTTGCACTCGAGAGAGATCGGGTTCAAAGGCGTTGCTTGACGAGGTGAGCGAAACTTGCGAGCCGAATCGATCTAATCTAAAGGTGCGTATCTCATCTATATCGAGATCTCTTCCCGTGAGATACCAGTGACCAGATGAATTTGAGAGTCGATACGGTTCGAGATTTCTTACCGTACTTGTAAGCTCTTGATTGAGGTATTCGAAGCGAACTCTCCGTCGCTCACTGACCGCTTCAATCAGATCAGGAAGTTGCTCGGGTATGGCTGGCGCGCTGAAATTTGAGGTCTCGATTGCATCGATATCGGACTCAATTCCTATTGACTTCAACTTTCGAAGACCACTCTGCGCGGCCTCTCCAATTGCTGCCTCACGGAAGAGCTGAGCAGCTTGAGAGAGAAGTGATAACTGCCTTGGATTGAGGCTCTTCAACTGGATTTCATAGTTCTCAGGCTTAATTCGATATCCGGCTTCATCCTCAAAGAGCGGATCGAATGTACCAAGTTCAATTTTGATTCCTAGAGAGCGGAGATCATCTTTATCTCGCTCAAACATTCGATCTTTAGCTTCGGCATCTCCAGAGTAACCGGCTACCGTCGAGAAAATTTCTGATTTCGTTAAGTACCGCTTTGTCGCAAGGAGGGCGATAGTGAGATTTACTAGCCGCTCACTCTTCCGCGACACCGTATGCACCTTTAGCTGGCCGGCGACGGCGAGCGAGAACTTCAACTCCCGGAGCCATTCGACGACTCTGAATGAGAAAACCGGTGTGGCCAATCATTCGTTGTTGCGGTCGTACGGCGAGACCCTCATGGTGCCAACCACGAACAATCGTCTCCGAGCTCTCTGGCTCAGTGAAGTGGCCATCCTCTTTGAGCGCCTCGGCGGTAGCTGAAAGTTGAGTTGTGGTTGCAACATAGGCGAGGAAGACTCCCCCAGGACGCAACACCTCTGCCGCCATTGCGACACACTCCCATGGCGCAAGCATGTCCAGGACAACGCGATCGAAGGTAGTTTCGAATTTCTGCTCTTGAACTGACCCGATATCTAATCGCCACTGCTCTGGCGCACCGCCGAAGTAATCCTCGACATTAGCCCTGGCATTCTTAGCAAAATCTTCGCGACGTTCAACGCTATGAACGAAGCCGCGCTCTCCAACCGCTCGTAGTAGTGAGAGCGTGAGCGCTCCGCTACCAACTCCCGCCTCTAAAACCTTCGCGCCAGGATAGATATCTGCGACGCCGACGATCATCGCCGCATCCTTGGGATAGACAATTGTCGCACCACGCGGCATCGAGAGAACGTAATCTGCGAGAAGCGGAATGAAGGCGGTGAATTTAAGCCCTGCAGTTGTGCTTACTACCGAACCTTCTGGCAGACCGATGAGATCGTCATGAACTATCCAGCCCTTGTGGGTATGCCACTCCTTACCTGGGGTAATGGTGAAGCTATAGAGCTTTCCCTTTGGATCGGTTAATTGAACGCGATCGCCAGCTTTGAAATAGCCGCTTCCCTCGCCTCGAACTGCCTCTGAAATATTGGACACGGGAGCATCTTAGGCGAGATATCTCTGGAAGAGAGGTCAAAGGCGGCTAAGGTCGCGATATGGAACAGTTGCGCCTCTCCCCTAGTCGAGTAAATGATTTCACCAACTGCCCACAACTCTACAAATACCGAGCTATCCTCAATCTTCCAGAAGAGGTATCCCTCGATGCCGAACGCGGAAAACTTATCCACTCTGTCTTGGAAGATCTCTTTGAACTACCGAGAGGCGAACGTCGTACTGAGAACGCCTTGCAAATCTTGCCCGTCGCTTGGCAACACCAACTTGAGGCCAAACCTGAGCTGGCCGCGATGGTCACTAGTCAGAATGAATGGATGGATAGAGCGGCCGCGCTCTTGCAGAGTTACTTCACCCTAGAAGATCCAACCGCCTTTGATTCCACATATCGCGAGCTCCATTTAGAGAAGAACTTTACGGAGCAAATTTATCTCCATGGATATGTTGATCGTTTAGATATTGCGCCGACCGGTGAAGTCCGGATAGTCGACTACAAAACCGGAAAATCTCCGAAACCTGGCTGGGAAGAGAAAGCGCTCTTTCAGCTGCGTGTCTATGCGCTGCTTTATTGGCGCAACGAGGGCGTACTGCCCCGTCTTCTTCAGCTGCTCTACCTTGGTGATGGTAAAACGGTTAAGAGCTCTCCCACCGAGCGCGAGCTTGAGGCGACCGAACGAATTCTTCGTAATATCGGCGATGAGATTTTGACTGCGATTGATACCGATTTCTTTCCGCCAAAGAAGAGCCGGTTATGTGACTGGTGCTCCTTTAAGAGTATCTGCCCAGCACACAACTAGTTGGCGTTGAAGTACTTCGCCTCTGGGTGGTGCACAATAATTGCCGAGGTCGATTGCTCGGGATGTAGTTGGAACTCCTCTGAGAGATGAACTCCAATCCGCTCCGGCTCCAACAATTGGCAGAGTTGAGTCTGCTGTTCGATATCAGGGCATGCCGGGTAGCCAAATGAGTAACGCGATCCTCGATATCCCTGATCTAAGATTCCCTGAAGATCTGGCGCATCCTTATCGCGAACAGAGAACTCTTCACGAACTCGTGCATGCCAATGCTCAGCGAGGGCCTCAGTAAGTTGAACCGATAGCCCGTGGAGCTCTAGATATTCGCGATAGTTATTTGCCTCAAATAACTTATTGGCCGCTTGACTGACGGTATTTCCCATTGTGACAACATGGAAGGCGACAACATCGGTCTTGCCGGAATCTTTCGCCGCAAAGAAGTCGGCGATGCAGAGTCGGCGGTCGCGACGCTGACGAGGGAAAGAGAAGCGGAGCCGCTCTTGGCCCTTGAGCGGACCTTCGTGGTGCAAGATGATTAAATCGTTACCTTCACTCACGCATGGGAAGTATCCATACACAACAGCTGCCTCGAGCCATCCTTGTGATTGAACTTCATTGAGTAAGGCACGCAAGCGCGGCCGTCCCTCTTCTTCGACCATCTTCTCGTACTCGCCGCGAGCACCCTTGAGCCCCCATTGACCGACGAAGAGCGCTCTCTCGTCAAGCATGCCGACATAATCTGCAAGCGGAATTCCCTTGACGATCCGGGAGCCGAAGAATGGTGCGGTCGGAATATCTATATCAACTGCGACATCGCTGCGAGTTGTATCCGTTGTTTCAACGTCAGAGGTTCGGGTTGAACTCTTTACTCGCCGCTCTCGGAGAGCTGGCAAGGCGGCACCCGGTTCGCCGCGCTTAACCGCCATGATTGCATCCATCAATCTAAGACCTTCAAACGCATCGCGCGCGTAACGAACTTCGCCTGGGAAGATAGCTGAAAGATCCTCTTCAACAAAGGCTCGAGTAAGCGCCGCACCACCTAGAACTATCGGCCACTTCTGATCTAGCCCGCGGGCGGTAATCTCTTCGAGATTCTCTTTCATCACAACTGTGGATTTAACTAAAAGCCCGCTCATGCCGACTGCATCAACATCATTTTCGAGCGCAGCATCAATAATCTGATTCACCGTCTGTTTGATTCCGATATTGACAACGCGATAACCATTATTTGAAAGAATGATATCGACAAGATTCTTACCGATATCGTGGACATCGCCCTTAACGGTTGCGAGCAACATCGTTCCGCGACCGCCTTCATCGCTCTTCTCCATAAATGGCTCAAGATATGCAACCGCAGACTTCATTACCTCAGCGCTCTGTAAGACGAAGGGGAGCTGCATCTCGCCCTTACCGAACAATTCTCCGACAACTTTCATACCCTCTAGAAGATGGTCATTGATGATCGCAAGTGGCTTCATCCCCTGGCTCATCGCTGAATCTAAATCATCGTTGAGACCAACTTTCTCACCATCAATGATTCGACGCTGCAACCGCTCCTCAAGTGGGAGCGCTGCAAGCTCGGCGGCGCGCGTCTGTCGGGTTGCTGCAAGTTCAACGCCTTCAAAGAGCTGTAGAAATGCAGAGAGTGGATCGTAAGTACATTG
>JBEGTC010000009.1:0-17317 GCA_041179565.1 Actinomycetota bacterium | reverse complement strand
ATGAGCGGTGCATTCGCTACCGCTGGATGCTTCAGTAACTCCTTAAAGGGCGCTTCGCCGATAAATCCTTTACCAATGTTCTGGTGGCGATCTTTAAGAGCGCCGCAGACATCCATCGAATCATTTGCATGGATTAGTTGAATTCGCTCAACTCCAGCGACTTCATCCAGTAAGTCGAGCGTCTCTTTCATGCCGCCTTTCTTGGCAATGTCATGGCCGGCAGCAAATACATGGCAGGTATCAAGGCAGATACCAACTTTTGGATGGTACTCAAGCGCTTTCAGATACTTCTCTAAATCTTCCAACCGCTTTACCAGCGATTGACCTTGGCCTGCAGTTGGTTCGAGCAAGAGCATTGGTGCGTTCTCGCCAAGTTTTTCAAGTATCGGCATCATGCCCTTATTGATCTGCTTCCATGCCTGGTCTACAAACTCTTCTTTAACCGCAGAGCCGGTATGAACAACAACGCCGAGGGCGCCTATCTCTTCGCCGCGCTTGAGCGAGAATGCGGTTGAAGCGAGTGAGTTCCTATATGTATCTTCGGTAGGAGAACCTAAATTGATCAAGAACGGCGCATGGACATAGACCTCAAGGTCTAGGGCGACGGCCTTCTCTCGAAAGAGGGCATCTGCCTCATGATTGGTCTCCGGCATCGCCCAGCCACGTGGATTTGAGGTGAAGACTTGAATCGCCTCAGCGCCGGTCTCCTCGGCGTAAGCGATGGAACGTTTTGCCATTCCACCTGATGTTGGGGTGTGGGCACCGATTCGTGGGCGAGGGTTCTTAGCTGTAGGCACCGGCCTACCCTACTGTGATGGTCACAGTACTGCCACGTTTTACCTTACTTCCCACCTTAGGGACGATATTGGTGACCTTCTTTACCGTCTTTTTGCCAATCTTCTTTACAACGACTTTGAGACCTAGATCTTGGAGCGCCTTCACTGCTCTCGACTCTTCCAATGAATAGAGATTTGGAATATATGCGAACTGTGTTCCCTTTGAGATCACGAGCACAACAGCAGCGCCTTTATTGACTTGGCCACCACCGGCTGGCGTCTGAGAGATCACCTCACCAATTAAGCGAGTTTCGCTAAAGGCATAGGAAGAAGTCACTGAAAAACCTGCCTCAGTAAGTTCATTGAGCGCCTGCTCACCATTCTTACCGAGATATGAAGGTAGGAGTACTTGTTCGATACCCTTCGAGACAGTCAAGGTAACTGTCGCACCGCGTTTAACTTTAGTACCGCTGACTGGGTTTGAAGAGATGATGAATCCCTTTGGCACTGTTGAGTCAAATACTTCAAGGTTTGGCGCAAGCTTCAGTGGATACTTCGCTATCAGTTTACCGGCAGCCTCTGGAGTTAAGCCATTGAGCAGAGGGATCGCATACCGCTCAGGTCCTTTTGAGATTATTAATTTGACTGTGCCACCTTGGTTGATTCGTTCGCCACCAGTTGGCTGTGATTCGATAACTCGATCAGCTTCGATATCTTCGCTGTAACGTCGCTCGATAACAATCGATGTGAGTCCGAGCGGGTCAAGTGCAGCTGCAACCTCGCTAGTAGTAGCGCCGACTGTTGATGGCACGACAACTCGCGATCCGGGCCCAATCAGAACGTACCAACCGGATATGCCAAGTGCTACCGCTAATAGCGCTGCGATATATCGATTGCGTCGTACCCGCTTACTAACCTTCTTGCGCTTTGCTACTTGGGCAGTGCTCTCGTGAGCTGTTGGCGGGGCTTGCACCTCTTCCTGAGGCGTACTTCTCTCGGGTGCCGGCGGAAGTTGCGCGGTGAGTTCGCGCATTCGCTTGCGGAGCGATT
This sequence comes from Actinomycetota bacterium, assembly GCA_041179565.1. Taxonomy (GTDB): domain Bacteria; phylum Actinomycetota; class Actinomycetes; order Nanopelagicales; family Nanopelagicaceae; genus Planktophila. Next base: position 15,491 of record JBEGTC010000009.1, on the reverse strand, counting down.
TTGGCTTAGTAGTTGGACGCATCGGCTTAATTGGAATATCAAGTTCGAGGCTGAGCTGATTCTCTTTTGGATTGAGTCGGGTATTTACCGCAGTTAAAAGGGCGTGAAACTCCTGTGCATCGCGCGGGCGCTCATCCGGATCGCCAGCGGTAGCGCGATAGATCAAATCATCTAAATCTGCAGGAATATCGGATACCAAAGAACTTATTCGTGGAACTCGTTCGTTCACATGCATGTAAGCAATCTGAATTGGTTCTGCGCCTTCAAATGGTTTCTGGCCGGTAAATATCTCAAAAGCGGTAATGCCAACTGCATAGACATCAGAGCGGGAGTCAGCGATGCCACGTTGAACTTGCTCAGGTGAGAGATAGGAGACGCTGCCGAGAATTACGCTTGATTCGGCGGTCATGGTGCTTCCAAGTAGTGGCCCTTTCGCTAGGCCAAAGTCGGCAATCTTTATCCGGCCTTCGCGAGAGACCAAGATGTTCTCCGGCTTAATATCGCGATGGACAATGCCTTGTCGGTGTGCCGCGCTCAGCGCGCTTAGGACTGGTAGCAAGAACCGGATGCCATCGCGATAGGTGAGGCGCCCTTGTTCGTTGAGGTACTCACGAAGGGTATGTCCCTCAACCATCTCCATCACAATGAAGACAGCTGGCGTTCCACTCTGGTTCCAGCCTTGATCTTGCACCGCCACAATGTTGGGATGTGAAAGGGCCGCCGCCGCTTTCGCCTCGCGGATAAAACGTTCGACGAATTGTTCATCTTGCGCCAGATGTGGATGCATAATCTTGACCGCAACTTTTCGGTCGAGTCGCGTATCAAAACCTTCATAGATGCTCGCCATCCCACCATTGGCTACTTGGCGAAGGAGTTGATATCGCCCATCAATGATTTCGCCGGTGAGGTCAGACACGCGCCAGATTCTAGTTTGTGAGAACGAAATCAGCAGCGTTCTGGGAGTCGTTCTCGAGAAAGTGTTGGGCCTGTTGATTGAGCCATTGATTCATGGGAGCTGAGATAGCCTCGCCATCTCGAGAAATCACTCGTTCGAAACCTATCTTTGGATCTATCTCAATCCAAATAGAGGCAGTTAAAAAGGGGCGGAATTCTCGATCGAGCGAGGCAACACCCTCAAGGATTAAGAGTTGAGATGGGGGGAGAGGTTCGGCTTGCCCAAATTTACCTGCGTGCCAGTCATATCGAGAGAGCGAACATGGCTCTGATTTCTGATGTGCTACGCAAGCGCTTTTGATTGCTGATTGGAAAGTATTGTCGAATGGTTCGTCCCACCCATCATAGAAATCATCCATATGGAGAGTAGCCACTCGGTATCGCAGCGATAGCGCGGCTGTGAGATGTTCTGCGAGAGTAGTCTTGCCGGCGCCAGCAGGGCCATCAATGGCGATTATTGGTTGAGCAGAGTCTTTACAGAGATCGAAGAGCGCGTCGATGAGCTGCATACCAAGCTCTCCATCCTAAAGCTGCCATCACGGTAAATGCGACATACAGAAGTGTTGTAAAGAGTAGCCCCTGTGATGCATAGAGAGCGACATACCCAGCATCAACTACCAACCAGAGTGGCCAACTGTCGTACTTCTCGTAGACCATAAGAATTTGGGCAGCGAGACTTCCGAATAAAAGCAATGTATCTGGCAACGCTGCCGCAGCACCAATGCTCTTAAGTAACGGAGCGAGTAGAAGAGTTGCTCCGATGATTACAGCAATAGTTGCTAAGCGATATTTATTGGCTAAAGGGCCAGGCTTTGCACCGGTTACTTCCCAGCCAAACCATCCGGCAACAGCGGCGGCGATAAAGACCAGCTGGAGAGCAGCGCTTGCGTAGAGATCAAATTGCAAGAAGAAGAGGCCGTAAAGTGCGCTACTCAGCGCCCACCAAGGCCAGGTGATGCGCTTGCCGGTAATGCCAAGACCTACGCCAATAAACGAAGCGATAGCGGCGATAAATTCAAGATAAGAGACTTGATAGCTCCAAGCGGTAAAGAAAGTATTGGAGAGGAAATTGAAAGACATTGCGAACCTCAAAAATTCTCAATCCGCATTACCGGACTGGTCAAACGGTCGATCTCATAGTTGAGATCCTCTCAGCCACCTTGGCTCCCGTAGCCGTTACTTTAGCGCATCCGAATAAAGAGAGTCTGTAGAAAGGCCCAACCAGCAACGCGCGCCCTACGCCAGGTGGATGTTGTTGCTCGCTTAGTAAAGACGTCATAACCATTTGCTTCAATCTCATCCACGATTCCGCAGTAAAGCTCGCTAGCTGCTCGGATGCAAGGTCTCGAGATTGGATCGAGGTACTTGATTCCTGCGTCGGCTACGGCTTGTAACTCACGAACGCGAGCAATCTGGTATTTGATCGCCTCGATGATCTCCGGCGTTAATCTGCGTTGCAAGAGCATCGCTTCCGTTACGCCAAACATCGCCAAGTCATCGAGCGGCATATAGATGCGACCTCGTTCGATATCTTCATCGATATCTCTGATGAAGTTGGCCAATTGAAATGCGGTTCCGAGCGCGGTGGCAGCTTCAATTGCGCGTGGATCGCTGTAGCCCAGAATTGGCAACATCTCCAGGCCGATGACAACGGCTGAACCATAGACATAGGTCATTAAATCGTCATAACTTTGATAGCGAGTGACGGTCAGATCCATCTCCATGGAGACCATAAACGCCTCAAAGTATTCAATCGGGATCTGATATTTGGTCACAGTATCAACTAGTGCGCGACCAATAAGATCCTCACTCTTGCCGCGACGCAGATCAGCTAAAACAGAGTCGCCCCAACTCCGCAGTTCTTTCGCCTTCTCTGCCGGTGTGAGCGTTGAAGCTAGATCATCGACGATCTCATCGGCATAGCGTGCAAAACCGTAGAGCGCATGAACTGGTGGGCGCTTTGCCGCTGGCAATAGAAGAGTTGCAAGGTAGTAGGTCTTTCCATGGAGCGCGTTGAGTCGTTTGCACTCTGCATAGGACTCTTGCAAGAGATCTTCTACCTGATGATGCATTTACTTAACTGGTCCCACAATGCGCTCGGCTGCGAGGCGGCCAGAGATGAGAACCATTGGTACGCCGACGCCAGGTTGAGTTCCGCTGCCAGCAAAGACAACATTCTCAAATCCGGCAGCGATATTTCGAGGGCGGAATGGACCGGTTTGGAAGAAGGTATGTGCGCTAGCAAATGGCGCCCCGCGCTCCATTCCACGTGCTTGCCAATCAAGCGGCGTGGTCATGCTCTCGGTCTCAATCGCAGCTCCGAAACCGTCGTAACCACGAGACTCGAGAACGCGAATCATCTCATCGCGATATCGAGACTTCTCAATCGTCCAATCGATATTTGCATCGAGGTTCGGGGTTGGGAAGAGGATGTAATAAGACTCTTTGCCAGCTGGCGCGAGGCTCTTGTCATCATGCGAAGGAATAGTAACCAGCACTGATGGATCTGACATGAGCGTCTTCTTCTTAATGAGCTCATCAAAGACGCCATCCCATGATTCGCCAAAGTGAATGTTGTGGTGAGCGACATGATCGTAACTCTTGGAAGAGCCGACGAGGAGCGTGACGCAAGAGGGAGAGTACTTAAGCCGCTTTATTGAGAGCGGCTCGCGACCAAGGAGATCTTTCCACACGACTGGAAGATCTGGATTCATCACAATGGCATCGCACTCATATCGCTCGCCTTTATCGGTGATAGCAGCAGTAACTCGCGAACCGCTCTTCTCAAGTGACGTGACCGAGGAGTTATATACAAACTTAACACCGTGTTTCTCAGCTGCCGCTGCGAGTGCGCGAGGCACAGCATGCATTCCTCCCTTAGGGAAGAAGACTCCATTGACCGAATCCATATAGGCGATTACTGCATAGATTGCCAAGGCTTGCTGTGGGCTGACGCCCGCATACATCGCTTGGAAGGAATAGACCTTCTGCAGGCGTGGATCCTTAAGGAATTGATTGACCTTTGGTTGAAGTCTTCTAAAGCCACCGAGCGCAATCAAGCGCGCTAAATTCGGGGTTAAGAGGTTGAGCGGTGAATCGATATTGCGATCAATAAAGTCATTCATCTCGTACTTATAGAGTTTGGTGACGAAATCTACATAGTCACGATAGCCAGCTGCCTCAGTTGCCGAGACTTTCTCGCGAATCTCTTGCTCCATCGCACGAGTATCTGCATGCACATCAATCTGCGAACCATCAGCGTAGAAAGCGCGGTAGAGCGGAGAGACTGGCATGAGTTCGAGCCAATCTTTCATATCTTCACCGACCGCTGAAAATGCATCTTGAATTAATGAAGGCATGGTCAAAACCGTTGGACCAGTGTCGAATGCATAACCATCTTGATTCAATAATCCGTTACGGCCACCTGGAACTGATTCACGTTCGATAACGGTGACTTCTCGTCCAGCTCCGGCAAGACGGAGCGCAGCGCTTAGACCGGCTAGACCGGCTCCGACGACAACGACTTTCTGCGATGGACCTTTGATACGTGCAGCCATTATGAGCTCCGTTTTACTGCGCTCAGCGCAATGTAGGTGAGAAATTCTCTCGAGGATGGGTGGATGGATTCGTCTTCTAACGCAGATAAGGATTCATTGGTGAGCTTTTCGATGAGATTTTCAACTTTTGCTACCGCTCCTGAGCCAGTAATCAGCTCGCGGAGCTCTTCTACTTTGTGTGGTGTGAGATCAGGTTGGCCGAGATGAGCGAGGAGCTCGTCTATCTCGGTGCCCTTATTCGCCTCTGTTAGCGATTCGATAGTCATGGCAATCAACACGGTGCGCTTGCCTTCGCGAAGGTCATCTCCGGCAGGTTTTCCAGTTACAGATGGATCACCAAATATTCCGAGTAAATCATCGCGGAGTTGAAATGCCTCACCGAGTGGAAGACCGTAACGAGAGAGCGCTGCAAGTAGCGCTTGATTGTTATCAGGCTTGCCAATTACAGCTCCGATATGGAGCGGGCGTTCAATTGTGTACTTACCCGACTTGTATCGAGCAATTCGAAGCGAACGCTGTGCGCTGTAGTTGTTCTCGCCAGCCTCTCGAACATCGAGATATTGGCCAGCCATTAACTCGACGCGCATCTCATCATGAATCTTCTGCGCAGCCAAGAGCGATGGAGTTGGAATTCCAGAGCTATTGAGCATCTGATCAGACCATACGAGCGCAAGATCACCTAAGAGAACAGCGGCAGCTTCACCAAATTGAGTTGCGAGACCATTCATGGCGCTCGACTGGTGCAAATTTTCGAAGTGGCGATGTATCGCGGGCTTTCCTCTACGTGTATCGGAGCGATCCATCAAATCATCGTGAATGAGTGCGCACGCTTGTAGGAGTTCAAGGCTTGAGAGGGCTCTTACAATCTCCTTTGTAGGAGATGCGCCGGCAGCCAAGAGTCCAGCGTAGGCAAAGAGCGGGCGAAGACGTTTTCCGCCATCTAATAGAAACTCATCGAGGGCGTCGCAGACCGGTACAAGTTCGGAGGCGATATCGGTCAAGTAGCGTCGTTGGCTAGATAGGTAATCTGCGAGCTGGCCGCGAATCTCTCCGCGAATCTCCTCAATCGCCGACTTAACCTCTGTACTCACGCGGCAACGGTACCCTGACTCAGTGGAGATGCGCATGACGAACCAGGCAGGAGACGGTCGCCGGACCTTCTCCTTTGAGTTTTTTCCACCTAAAGATGCTGAGGGTGAAGCGCGACTCTGGAACGCAATCGACAGTTTGCAATCTATCGCTCCAGATTTCATCTCCGTGACCTATGGTGCGGGCGGGTCGAGCCGTGATCGCACAATTCGAATCACCTCAGAGATAACTGCCCGGACAGGGATTCCAACGGTCGCCCACCTCACCTGTGTTGGTTCAACGCGGGATGAGTTGATCGAGATTTTGGGTAACTACCGTAGCGCCGGAATTAAGAGCATCTTGGCGCTGCGCGGCGATCCAGTAGGCGGGCCACGTTCGCCATGGCAGACCACACCAGGAGGATTCGATCACGCCGACCAGCTCGTCTCTCTCGCAACCGAGCTCGGTGGATTCACGATTGGCGTGGCCGCATTCCCAGATGGACACCCGGCCTCAAATGGAGATTTTGACCATGATGTTGAAGTTCTCTTAGAGAAAGAGCGGCGCGGGGCAACTTTTGCAACAACACAATTTTTCTTCGATGCCCACAAGTGGAGCGCGTTAGTTGAGAAATTAGCACTCAAAGGTTCTCACCTCCCGATCATTCCGGGAATACTTCCAGTCACCAATGTGAAGCAACTCAATCGAATGGCTGAACTTGCGGGCACGCCAATTCCAGCCAAGCTCTCTGAGGCCTTTGCTCGAATTGAGAACAATCCAGATGATGTTCGTAAACTTGGTGTTGATATTGCGACCGAGCTCTGCGAGAAGTTGCTGGCAGAGGGTGCGCCCGGAATCCACTTCTATACGATGAATACCTCAACGGCGACGCGAGAGATTTTCGAACGCATTAAGGGCAGTCGCTAATGTCCCGCACCGAGTTCAACCGCCGATGGAGCGAACTTCATGGTGGCGTTGAGATTCAAGGAGCGATTGCTATCTGGCTCGGTATCTCATACCTAGTCGCTCGTTTTCTTGCTTTCTTAAGATTTACGCCAAATACGGTAACAACTATCGGTCTCTTCGCATCGATTGGTATCTACTTCACTTGGTACACATCGCAGCTCATCGCTCTGGTGATCTTCACTTTGATTTGCGATGGTGTAGATGGCTCACTTGCGATATATCGGGGTAAAGCCTCAAAACTAGGGGAGCTCTATGATGCCATCGCCGATCGCATCGTTGAGGCTATGTGGTTGGTCGGTGCAAGTTTCGTTGGCGTGCCCGTTCGGTGGGCGATTGCAATCTGGGTTTTGGCTTCAACGCAAGAGTATGCCCGGGCGCGACTTGCCTCCCTTGGCTACTCCGAAATCGGCGTCATCACACCCGCGGAGCGACCAATACGAGCGCTCTTTGTTGTTTCAGTAACTTTGCTTTATTGGTTGGGCCATGATTTTGCCACCGAGTTAGCTATCGCCTTTACTGTGCTGCAGGCCGTTGGTCTCTTTATGGTGATGAAGATGGCTCGCTCTATCGTGAAGTAGCAATTACCGCATTTGCAACAATCTCTGCGCTCAAACCCACCAACGGTAACCCGCCACCAGGATGTGCAGAGCCGCCAACCAGGTAGAGATTCTTAATCGGAGAACGGTTGCGTGCGCGCAAGAACGCGGCGCGCGGACCATTGCTCGAAGTGCCGTAGATCGAGCCGCCAGGGGCACCAACAGAATTTTGTAAATCCAGCGGGGTGCGAATCTCTAGCAAATCCAGTCGATCGCGTATTGAAATTCCAGCGGCCTCAATCTGGTCGATAATTGAGTTGGCATAGCGTTGAGCAAATTCTCCATCGCTCCAATCAAATCCATCCCGTGAATTCTCACTATGTCGCGGAGCATTTACTAAGACAAAGAGAGCTTCATGGCCTTCGCTCTTGACCATTGAGGAATCTTGTGGCGAACAAATGTAGATAGTTGGTTTCTCAACTGGTGTTTTCTTGGTGAAAATTGCATCGAATTCAGCATCGTAATTTTCAGGAAAGAGAATGGTGTGGTGGGAAAGCCGCTCGCCAGAACCCGGGCGCAATCCGATTAGGAGCGAGAATCCAGCGAGCGATGGTTCGAGCTTTGACAACCCTCGTCGAACTTTGCGGACCTTTCGAGTCGCCTTTGTAATCAGCGAGTTATAGGTAATTCCGGCATCAGCATTTGAGATCACGATATCGGATTCAATGACTTTGCCATTGGCAAGAGTTATGCCAACAGCCTTATCGCCCTTGGTATTGATTGCGGCTACCGGCGTAGAGAGATTAATTGTGACTCCGACTTTCTCGCACCGCTGCGCTATATGGTCAGAGAGGGTTCCAATGCCGCCTTTGATATGCCATGCACCAAAGGATTCTTCGATAAATGCAATTGTCGAAAGCACAGCCGGCGCTTTACGAGGGTCGGAGCCGCTATATGTCGCATAGCGATCCATAATCTTTGCCAAGTAAGGATTGTCTAAACCGAAGTCACGCAAAGTCGCACGTGGGGCAATAATGCGAAGATCACGCAGGATGTGGCGGCGCTTGAGAAGAGATAATGGCGAACGAAGCTCAGACTCCACAAATGGTTCGCGGGAGACATCCCACATACGCTCGGCGCGGGTGAGCACGCGGTCCCATTGCGCTGCCGCAGCAGCGCCCAAAGATTCGGTGATGGATTCAAGAGTCTTCTTCCGAGAGAGATTGGCGAATGTAACTCGAGTCGAGTCGTGGAAGCGGTAGTCAAATGATGGATCTACCGGTTCGATCTCCATCACTTGTCCCATATGTTTGCCGGTGCGTTGGAAAAAATCTCGATATACGGCAGGAATAGTGAGTAAGGAAGGCCCGGTATCGAAGGCGTATCGACCTATCCATTCAGTACGACACTTACCGCCAGGTCGATCAGAGCTTTCATAAATCTCAACTGAATGGCCAAGGCGAGCAAGTCGCGCCGCTGCGCACATGCCGCCGATACCAGCGCCAATGACAATGATGCGCTTTGGCTCTTTAACCTTGCCGACTTCGCCGGTCATAGAGTGCGCCCCTTCCACTGTGCTGTTCTGCGATTTCGCCAAGAGTAGTAAAGCAGATAGATAAAGAAGAGAGACGAGAAGGGGTGGAGGAGTGCATCACGTACTCGCGTTGCCGATGCAAGTGCGCTGATCGCTCTCGTTGCCAGAATCGCTATAAGTGCGGAAACTCCAAGAGGCTCACCGGCGATTGTGGCAATCAACGGAATAATTCCGGTGAGAATAAAGAATGCAGTTGCCGTGAGAGCGCCAAGCGCCGAACCAAATGCAGTATGGAGTGATTTGCCATACCCGGCGCGTAACTCTTTAAAACTCTTGTACATCCGGGTTGCGGCTATTTCAGAGCCATCAACCACTACGCCGCGAAAACCGGCTCGCACAAATGAGCGACCAAGCTCGATGTCATCTAGAACTCTCTTTGATACGGAAGAGAAGCCAGATATCTGCGCAAGAGCTGCACCTCGCATGACCAGAAATTGGCCGTTACAAATAACTGTAGATGTTCTTGGAAAGCGCTCTGCGCCGCGCAATATTACCGTGCTAATCCATGACCATTGCAGGAGCGGTTGGGCCAAGCGCTCTGCCCAAGTGATCGCAATTTGTCGTGGATATGGTGAGATGAAATCCAAGTTGAGGTTATCAAGGGTTGCCACCGCTCGAGCAATAGCATCAGGGTGAAAACTTACATCTGCATCGACAGAGATGATGACTTCTGGAAGCTCTGGATTCAAATAGTGATAGCCGGTTTGTAGTGCGCTCACCTTGCCAATCCATCCTGGCTGAGGTTCTGGCGCATTGATAATTTCGACACCCGATTTCAAATATCTCTGCGCAATTTCAAGCGTTGCATCTTCTGAATTGTCATTAATAACGATAATTCGAAGGGAGGTGAGTCCGGTCTGGTGGCTTAGTTCGTTCAGTATGCGTTCGATATTCTCAGCTTCATTGCGGACCGGTAGAAGTACAGCGACAGACTTACTAGAAGAACTCACTCGCGAGATTCTTCGCATGGTGGCAAAGTTAAAGAGTGCGATGGTGAGAAGAAGTAAGTTGAGAGATAGCGCGAGCAGGAGCATTGAATTTAAGCTTCGCCGAGCCAGCTCTTGTAGATGAAAGGCGCTGCGAATGCGCCCAAGAATGCAGTTGCCATGACGGCTAGCCCTGGGCGATCAAAGAAGAAGAGATTTCCGACCAACCCCGAGAAAAGTACCCAACTGAGCAGAATCGTTACGGCGCGCAAGCTAGCGCTCTCCTTGCGGCGCTCAAATGGAAGTACAAGATTGAGGAAGCCGACAATTAGACAGCCAGCTAAGAGCCAGCCAAAGAAATTCGAGAGCGGGATATCTGGCACAAATGGAATGTGCGCACCGGTTACCTCCCACGTCCAGCGACCAGCAGAGACCATCAGCGGATCGAGAAAGAGATCCCAGCCAGCTAAGAGCGCACCGCCATAGAGGAAGATCCATTTGCTCGTGACTCGACGAGCTGCAACCAAACATGGATGAACCATCATCACCCATGCGAAAGGCACGACTAATGGAACATCGCCGATGGCAACTCCTAGTGAAGCATCGTATGTATAAATACCAAATGGCCAACCAGTATGTACGCCAATAAATTCGACGAAATATCCAAATAGAACTGTGGCGATGAAGTAGCGGAGCAGATATTTTGTGCCGAATGAGAGATAGGCATGTAGCAACATGGCAAGTGCGCCACAGTAAATAGTTGCGATAGTGACATATTGCAGAAGAGTGCCGCTAATGAGTGGGTAGGAAATTTGTAGGAATATCGTCAGCGATAAAGCGGCACCTAGCGTCAGACGAGCGCGTTGTGAGATTCCGCGACGTCGCCTGCGAGGGGTGAAGTGCCTAATTGACATAGTCAAAGTCTGCCGTATTTATGAGTTCAAAGCGGGCAAAGAGCTCCTCGCTATACCAAGCAAAGCGTTGCGTATCGGCGATTGCTGCGCGGTGAGGAGCGTTCTTGTAGGCAAAGTCACGGAGCGCGCCAGCGGAGCGCCACACCGAGAAGGTTCCTTGCAAGCCGATTGGCGCCTCGCCAATACCAATGGAGAAGATGAGGCCGGGGGATTGATGGAGATCGCTCACTACCGGTGGAATAGAGCGCCAGAAGCGGATCGCTTGGCTCCACTTCAACCGCGCTCGAGTGATCGCAACTATTGGGCCAGTTGGATTCTCTGCTTTGCAAACTTCAAATGGTGAGACTTTCGACCACTCGCCATGTGAGGAGATTGGATTAAGATGAAAAGTTTCGACTTTGGTTGATTTGCCCTGCCAACGTTGAAGAAAGTGAGAGTTCTCAACTTTCGATAAATCATCAGCGACAAAGAGGATTGCCCATTGCTTTAGATCGGCATCTGAGGGCGTAAAGGTGCGGCCAGTTCCCGTTCCCATCAATTTGGCAAAGCGAACGCCCGGAATTTTTCGCGCTCTTCGGCGACCCGTAGCCATCTCTAAGAATGCAAAGGGGATTGAGCTTCGAGGAACGGTAAAGAGGTAGAGAGCGGTCTGGCTCATAGTTACTTACTCATTGCTTACTTGCGCAGGGGTAGCAGAAGTTGCACGTTGCAACTCAGCGAAGGAAGTTGGAAAAACTCCGTGTGGATGACCAGCCGCGGCCCAGACGACCTCGTAAGTGTCCAATGCAGTATCGATCAAAGTTATATCTGGCTCAGTGATCCAGCCAATTGGCGATACGCCACCGATAGAAAAACCGGAGAACTCTTTAACGAAATTGGCATCAACGCGTATCAACTCGGAATAGCCGAGATTGGTCGCGACAAGATCGGTCTCAACCCGGTGGCGCCCACTGGTAATAATGAGAAGAACTTTCTCATCTGGTGTCTTAAAGATGAGCGAGGAGGCGATTTGCCCAACCTCAATACCAAGTGAACTGGCAGCATCTTGGGCAGTTCGCGCAGTCTCGCCAAGAACTGTGATGGGGCCAGCGATTGAACGTTCATTCATCGCCGCTGCGACTCGCTTCACCGCCGCCTTCTCCAGGATATGTTCCATAGGAGAGCACTTTAGGGGATAGGTTTCTCATCGTGAATATGGAACGAAGTGATCAGGTAGCCCGTGGCTTTCGAGCTCGCCTTGCGCTCTGGTCATCCTTCTTCTTAATGGGCGTCGTTAATATGGCGTGGGTTCCAAGAATTCCAGAGATTAAAGATCTCTTGGGTATCAATAATGGCCAATTTGGATTGATCTTCCTCGGTTCAACGGTCGGTGCGCTCCTGGCCGGTCAGATGGGTGGCCGGATTATCCATAAGGTCGGCACCAAAGTTGTACTTACCTTCTCTTCCATGGTCTTCCCAATTGGATTAATCATTATGGGAGTTGCAACCAACCCATGGACGCTATTTATCGGCCTGGTTCTTATGGGTTTTGGTGTTGTGGTTACTGATATCTGCGACAACACTCAAGCGGTTGCAGTTGAGAAAATCATCAATAAGAAATGTATGACCTCATTTCATGGAACTTGGAGCCTCGGTGCATTTGTTACAACTATCTTTGGCGGCGCAGTTGCTGCTCATATGTCACCGCGAACAAACTTCATAGTTATTGGAGTAGTCGCACTTGCGCTCTTTATTCCGGTCAATATGGCGATGTTACCTGGGACTCTCGATGGCCATCGCGGAGATAGCGGCGTGGAGACCTCTGCAACTATTCCGTGGTTTGGAAAAGATGTTGCAATTCTCTGGGCAATTGCTGGCGGACTCTTGACCAGCATGATTGCCGAGATGTCGGCAAGCGATTGGAGCGCAATTCTGCTCAACGAGAATATGGGAATTGGCCCTGGCCTCTATGCCAGCGGCTTCGCCTCATTTGCGCTGGCAATGATTGCTGTTCGCTTCACTGGCGACCGAATTATCGAACGTTTTGGCGCGCGTCGAACGGTCAGAGTTGGTGGTTACTTAGGTGGAACTCTCTGGTTAATCTGTTTGGCAATCGCTATTCCGCTCTCCTCACATGCGAAGATCCCTGCACTCATCATTATGGATCTTGGCTTTATCTTTGCCGGACTTGCAATCGGTCCGATGTATCCAGCCTTTATTCTCGCTGCATCTCGTCTGCCTCAGTTTGCAGCTCCAGTTGCAATCGCTCGAGTGGGATTGATCGGCATTGCGGGTATCTTCGTTGGACCAACTTTTACCGGGTTGATTGCAGAGGCAACTTCGCTCTCGTGGGCGATGCTCTATCCGATCGGTGCGCTCTTTCTCGCCGGTTACCTATCCCGAGCAATTAAGACTGAAGCCACACCTGTAACAAAGTAAGGGTTGAGACTGAGAAAAGTAGATAGGCAAATGCCCGCCGTAACTTCTCTGGCGATGTGAAATTGCCAAAATGCGAAGCAGCTATTGAGACTACTACCGCAGTAATCGCCATTAGCGCTGGAATATGCCAATCAACATCGCTCCACTGGGCGTGATGGCCAAAGAGAGCGGTCAACGAGTTGAGTGCGATGATCAGCAGTGATGTGCCAGCTGCAATATTCTGTGGCGTACCGAAGAAGAGTACGAGTATTGGAATTGCGAGAAATCCACCACCGATACCAAAGATGCCGGTGATTGCACCTATGACAAGCGACATCAAAATTAAGGTACTTGGCGGCATTCGCGTGTGAACATTGGTAAATGGTGGGCGGAGCATTGATAAGCCGGCGAGGATGAGAATGAAAGAGAAACCCGTGATAATAAATTCATCGGGGAAGGTGTCGACGATTGAGGAGAATCCTAAGTTGGTAATTAATCCAATCGCCCAGACAACGAAGGCCTCGCGATAGAGAATTTCTTTGCTACGCATCTTGGGTAGCGAACCAGATAGGGCGGCGAGAAAGACCACTGCTAGAGCTGCAGTCGTGGCGCTATGCGGAGTAAATCCGAAGAAGTAAATCAAGATAGGAACGGTGAGCATCGCCCCACCAGCGCCAACAAAGCCAAGCACTGCGCCGATAGCGCAACCGGCAATCAGTGCGCCAATAATCTCCATTGCACCATCCTCTCAGAGAAGTAAGAACGCCCCCTAGTTTCCTAAGGGGCGTTCCGATGAACTATTTCGATTTACTATTTCTATGCGGGTAGAGATTTTCGCTTAACCAAAGAGCGAGATCGATCCAAGGCTTGGGCCAAATTCAGCGAGGCTGCCACCGGCAACGAGGGCGAAGAGAATGAGCGCTGCGCCACCGAGAGCCATATCCTTGTTAAAAGCCATCATCTCCTGCATCTTGGTATTTTCATCGCTCTCTTTCCAGTACTGATGGAAGATCACTGCAGCGAGAATCACTGTTACTGCGATCAAGAGCGCAGCGAGATCTACCCATGTTCCGATTGCGATGAGGATTCCACCCACGAGGAATGTCAGGCCAGAGCCGATTACACCGAGCTTTGCCGCTGGGAGTTTCTTGTACTTGGCATAGCCGGTCATCGCCTCGAGGTTCTTAAAGTGGGCAAAGCCAGCGCCGATCCAGAGCCCGGCAAAGAGGATGCGTCCAACGATGAGTAGTAGATCCATATTTCTCCTTCTTTCTTCTTTACTTTCGCTATCACCCAGCGCCCTTGGCTGAGCATGGATAAAAGGGTAGGGGGTGTAGTTGAAGTTTCAACTAATTTGCGCTCAGAACACGCCGGAAACTCTCAAGGAGGGGTTGAGCGTTGCCCTTGTCGGTGGGGTGGGCTATTTTTCGAACATCTGTTCGAATACTTAAACAAATATAGAGAAGGAGCCTCACGTGGCGAGCGAAGTCATTCCCGCAGGGGAAGTTCTTATCGATGGGCCTACCACCCCAATCGAATTCACCTTTAAAGGTCGCCGCTTCCGAATCCACGCCGTTCTCTCGCGATGGTGCGAGAGCGGTGGATGGTGGAACCGGGTCAGCGATGGAAGGTATCGCCCCGACGATCAAGCGCGGGCGCTCTGGCGCGTAGAGGCGGCACCAATTGGCGCGCTTACTACCTTCCAGCTCGAGCGCGATGAAGCAACCGGCCAATGGATTGTGACCACGATTTAACTCGTCCGCCATGAGCTTTATCCACCTTCGCACTACAAGTGCATATTCATTTAAGTACGGCACAACGATGCCGCACGATCTCGTCGAACGTGCAGCTGAGTTTGAGATGCCGGCGCTCGCCCTCACCGATCGCGATTCATTTGCCGGCACAATTCGCTTTGCAAAGAGCTGTCTCGAGTATGGCATTGCACCGATTATTGGAATCAATCTCCAACTCGATCTCATCAACGCAGATTCGATCGGAGTGAAATCTGATCGCAAGAAATTGCCGCGAGTTACGATTCTCGCCGGTAGCGATGGTGGCTATCGCCACTTAATGCACCTCTATCGCGGCATTGCAGTTGCATCGCCAGATCGCAACCCAGTAATTACCCTCGACACTCTCGAGCGATTTGCAGAGCATAGCTCTCACCTCTATCTCCTCCACGGCCCCGAATCTCCAGTATCTGAAGCGATAGCGCTCCACCGCTTCGATATTGCGATTGATATCTTCAATAAGACCCGCCCCTACTTTGCAGATCATGCAATCGAGTGTGTCTCACATCTAGTTGGTGGCAACGGTCCGCGCTCTACCGCACATGCCGCGCGATCACTGGTCTTCGCTCGCGAACACGATATAGATGCTGTGATTACCAATGCAGTTCGAATGCGTGATCCAAGTGATGGCCCAGTTGCCGATATTCTCGACTGCGCACGTCAATTGGTCCCACTTGATCGACGCCATCTCGAACGGCGCAATGGTGAAGGCTTCCTTAAATCAACAGCGGAGATGCAACTACTTGCCGGCGAGATTGCTCGCGCTGCTGGTGAAGGTTCGCCACGCTT
>JBEGTC010000008.1:0-19359 GCA_041179565.1 Actinomycetota bacterium | reverse complement strand
AATTCTCTTGGTTCGAATTCAAAACGATCTCTTCGATGTCGGTGCAGATCTCTGCACACCAGTCGTCGACAAGCCAGCGTTTGAACCTTTGCGCGTACTTGAAAGCCAGATTACCTACATTGAAGATTCAATCGATGCCTATAACGCCGATCTCGCACCGCTACGTTCATTTGTACTTCCATCCGGAACGCCAGCAGCTGCGCATCTCCATGTTGCTCGCACCGTTGTGCGCCGTGCTGAGCGTCGCACCTGGACTGCGATTCACTCATTTGGCGCTGGCGTCAATCCATTAACTGCCAAGTACCTTAACCGTCTCTCTGACCTACTCTTTGTTCTAGCTCGCGTAGCAAATAAAGAGGTTGGCGATCAGCTCTGGGTGCCAGGGGCTAACCGCTAATTCTTAAGCGGTAACTTTCTTGTAGTCGACAGTTGGTTGCGTTTTATCGCGATCGACGTGATGGCAAATTACTGATGTGATTTTCACATCGCCACCGTTCTCAGTACCCTCAGGCGATATCAAGATGAAGGTCTTAAATTCGCGGAGAGCGCTGCCTCCAAAGGCGACGCTTAGATCACCGAGCTTCCTACTCTTGCCATCTTCAACATAGGCAAGCACCTGCCACCAGAGGCAGCCGGCATCAGCAACAACCTGAACTCGGCCACAGATATATGTTTTACAGGCCTTCACGCGGCTCTGAAGATATGTGCTCGCTGAAATAATGCTCACCATCTCGGCAGCGCTAGGAATCTTGGCATAGACCTCGCCCTCTCTCTTAAAGCCTTTAGGTGGCCACACCGGCTTTGGAGATGGGCTGATTTTCTTCTTCTTAGATGTAGCTTTCTTCGTTGGTGTAACTTTTGGCGCAGGGCTCTTGCTCGCCGAAGTTGTTGGCGAGGGCGTAGCTGAGATGCTCGGAGAAGGCTCGCCGCTCACTGTAGGTGTTGCAGAGTCGCCTTCTGCAAGTGCAGCGGAAGAACTAATCAGCGTTAGCGCAAGCGAGAGAGATAGCGCCGCCAGGAGTGGCGCCTTTACTCGCGATCCCACTTGAAGGTGCGAATCGCCAGATACATTCCGACTATGAGCCATACGCCAATAATGGCAAAGGTTCGGCCAGTCTCCCAATCGGAAGCGATTTCACGCGTAGCAAATGAGTCGGGAAGGAAGACTGAGCGCATTCCTTGGGTGAGCCACTTCAACGGGAATATCGCAGCGATTTGTTGCATCCATTGTGGCAAGTCGGTGAAGATGAAGAAGACGCCGCTGAAGAATTGCAAGATGATGACGACTGGAGAGACTATCGCTGATGCGCCACGCGCGTTCTTCGGCACGCTAGAGAATGCAACGCCCAAGATAGTTGATACAAGCGAGCCACTGACTAGAAGTGCAATAAAGATCGCCCACTTATCTACCTCTGTAGGCAGATTAACGCC
Source organism: Actinomycetota bacterium (assembly GCA_041179565.1). Taxonomy (GTDB): domain Bacteria; phylum Actinomycetota; class Actinomycetes; order Nanopelagicales; family Nanopelagicaceae; genus Planktophila. The sequence goes on along the minus strand of JBEGTC010000008.1, from coordinate 17,928 downwards.
GAAGAAGGCAACTCCGGCGATAAGTAAGAGCGCTACTTGAATAACCATGCTGACTGTTACCACAATTGCCTTGCCGATAAAGTAACTCGAGGCTGGCATTGGAGTTCCACGTAAGCGCTTCAGAGCGCCTAGATCGCGCTCTATCGGAATAAATATCGCAATCTGCTGAAAACCAGTATTTACCAGCGCTGATGCGATCATGCCGGCGACAAAATATTGGCTAAATGTAACTCCGGGCGCAATAGTGTTGCTAAATACCGATCCAAAGATAGCCAAGAGAATTAACGGAAAGAGAAGTGTGAAGACAACAGATTCGCGCTGGCGGAAGAATTGTTTGATCTCTAGCGAACCACGCTGCAGTCCTATCTCAATCGCACCTGGGAGTCGATTACTCATCAGTGGCTCCAATCATCGATAGATAGATATCTTCCAAAGTGGGGCGATGAATACTGAGTTCGGGAATCTCACCACCGAGGCGATTGCGTAGCGAGACGACAAATTCAGTCGGTGCAGCTGTCTCTTCGCGCTTTATCTCACCGCCTTCTCGCCACGAGACGGTCGCCAGCGCATCGGCTCGGCCACCTAACTGCGATGGAGTTGAGATCTCGATAATCTCACCGTGGTTCATCACGGCAACGCGATCGGCGAGAGCTTCAGCTTCATCGAGGTAGTGGGTGGTTAAGAGAATTGTGGTTCCCTCATCGCGCAACTTCTTAATCAAGAGCCAGAATGCTCGCCGAGCCTCAGGATCAAAGCCAGTGGTTGGCTCATCTAAGAAGAGGAGTTCGGGGTTACCTACGATTCCAAGTCCTACATCGAGTCTGCGCCGTTGCCCACCAGAGAGAGTGCGGGCACGGTCATCAGCTTTCTCGGTAAGTCCCACCAGTGAGATGACTTCATCAATACTCCGTGGATTGGAGTAGTAGCTTGCAAAGTGAGAGATTGCTTCGCGCACAGTGAGCTCTGCGGTGTCCTGAGTGCTCTGCAGAACAATGCCGATCCGATTGCGCCAGGCTAAACCAGCCGATCCTTTAATCGCTGGATCGGTATCGAGGACTGAAATTTCGCCAGAGTCTGCACCTCGAAATCCTTCAAGAATCTCTACCGTTGTCGTCTTACCTGCGCCATTTGGGCCAAGAATTGCGAAGATTTCACCTTTTTGAATGGAGAGCGAAAGCCCTTTGACGACCGAGAGTCCGCCATAGCTCTTTCTCAGCTCTTTTACCTCGATTACAGCCTTCATATGAGAACTCTATCTATCTCGTGTGGGAAAATACACCTATGAGTCCGCGTAGAAATCTCTCAAAGAAGGGTCGCGCTCAAAGAAAAACGAGCGATGAATCTCTTGAGATTCGCGGCGTGCCTTCGACGCAGAGCTTTGAGGAAGATGAGAACGGTCTCTGGATCGTTCGCAAGCTCACCGGCTCTTCAGCGAACAAGCCATATCGCTGCCCTGGCTGCGATCAGTTAATTCCAATGGCAACTCCACATACCGTTGCTTGGCTCGATGGCGATGAAGATGGTCGCCGACATTGGCATAACGCTTGTTGGGCAAAGCGAAATAATCGCCGCCCGAACACAGAGCGCACACGCAATGCGCCGCGTTATTAACTACTTACGAGAGATGGCCGCGAAGTAAAGTTAAAACTTTAACGACCAATGAATCCACCTTTGCAGTGCGCTTAAAGCTAGTGATAGCAAGTGGCAGTTGGAACTTTGCGCGCACAACCGAACGAGGGTAGGTAAATTCAAGGAGACCTTCTGGGCCATGGATGCGGCCGTAGCCAGAGTCTTTTGTACCGCCAAAGGGAATCGATGCAACACCAGCAAATGAGATGACTGAGTTGATAGCGACCATTCCGCAGTGGAGTTGTGACGCGATTTGCCGACCTTGGCGACGTGACCATACCGATGCACCAAGTCCATAGCGAGAGGCGTTAGAAAGTTCGATAGCTCGCTCCATATCAGGCACACGATTGATAACTATCGTTGGGCCGAAAGTCTCTTCGGTAACGGCGAGCGAGTCCTCTGGCACTTGTAAGAGAACTACTGGTTCGACGAAGCGTTCGCCGACGGATTGAACCCCGCCAACTACGGGAATGCCACCCTTCTTGATCGCATCTTTGATGTGGGTTTCGATAATCTTTAATTGGGATGGCATAGTTGCCGGTCCATAATTTGCGCTCTCGGGCGCACCTGCGTGAATTGTCTTTGCCAGAGAGATGACCTTCTCAGTAAAGAGATCGGCAACATTCTCATCGACATAGACTCGCTCTGCTCCGATACAAGTCTGACCAGCGTTAGAGAAGGCAGACCAGACAGTTGCATCTGCAGCCCGCGCAATATCAGCATCTCGCGCCACAATGACCGGATCTTTACCGCCACATTCAGCAATCACAGGTGTGAGATTCTCTGCACAGAGGGCAGCAACCTTCTTTGCAGTTGCGGTAGAACCGGTAAAGGCCAACTTCTTCACACCGGAGGTGCAGAGCGCAGCTCCGGTCTCACCAAAACCGGTGACCACTTGGAAGTACTCGGAGCTGCCCGAGACATGTTCGAAGAGCTCGGCGAGAGCAACTCCGACACCAGGTGTGTACTCACTTGGTTTGAAGACCACAGTATTTCCAGCTGCAAGCGCATATGCGATAGAGCCGATTGGAGTGAAGACTGGATAGTTCCATGGTCCGATAACACCAACAACGCCAAGTGGTGAGCGTTCGACCGTCGCTGACATATTGGCCATGAGCGCACCTGGTGAGCGATGTGCAGTGCGAAGTACCGACTCCGCATTACGCGCTGCCCAGGCGATGTGGTGTGCGGCGAGTGTGATCTCTAACTTTGCATCAGAGTGTGGCTTACCGGTTTCGAGTGTGACTTGCTCTGCAAGCGAATCAATCTCAGCGAGTATTAAGCGGCTATAAGCCAAGAGAATCTTCTTCCGCTCCTTAAATCCAAGGGCGACCCATCGAGTGGCGGCATCGCCGGCGAGAGTTACCGCGGCATAGACATCTTTAGCAGAAGCGATGGGATATTTACCTACAACTTCACCCGTGACTGGGTTGAGTGATTCAAAGCTCTTAGCCATAACCGAAGAGTAGTCACTAGAATGCAACTATGTCGGAACCAATCCGCCCCAGCACCGTGCTTCCAGCTACTCGCACCCCATTTACCCTCACCACCAGCGATGGCCAGACCTTGATTGGCGAAGTCAGCGCACCGCTAGATAAGCCAACTACCGCGCTCCTTTGCCTCCACCCAAATCCCACAGGCGGCGGAATGATGGATAGCCACATCTATAAGAAGGCAGCTAATCGATTGCCAGCTATGGCAGGTGTAACGGTGATCAGGTTCAATACCCGTGGCACAACGAGTGAAGCTGGAACAAGCACCGGCTCTTACGACAATGGAGTGAGTGAAAAATTCGATGTCGAAGCTGCGATTAATTACTGCTTCGACACTTTAAAGGTTGCAGAGCTCTGGGTAGTCGGTTGGTCTTTTGGAACCGAACTCGCTCTCTGTCATGCTCGCGATCCTCGGGTCAAAGGGTTGATACTTTTAAGTCCGCCGCTGATGAAAGTTGAAGAGAGCGATCTCCAATTCTGGGCTAACGATGGCCGACCAATTACAGCCTTGGTGCCAGAGCATGATGATTATTTAAAGCCAGCAGAGGCCCGTGAGCGGTTTGCGGTTATTCCACAACTGCGTTTAATTGCAGTTGATAATGGAAAACACCTCTGGGTGGGTGAGCCGATGGTTCATCGGGTACTTACCGAGATCGTAAATATCATCGCGCCAGAGCGCTTACCGCTACCTACCGAGCTAAATTAATTCTGCTCTGCGCGCGGAAAAACGACCTCTTCCAAGATAAGGATAGCTGAGGCAGCTAGCGGTACCGCTAAGAGGCCACCAACCAAACCTAAGAGAGATGTTCCGATGAGTGCGGCGATGATAGTGACTGCTCCCGGTAGAGCCAGTGTTCGCTTCATTATCTTTGGCGTTAATAGGTAATTCTCAATCTGAACATAGAGCACATATGAGATGAAGGCGATTAAGCCAATCGTAAGTGATTGGGTCGTTGCAATGAGGGTCACTATTGCACATCCTAAGAAGTGGCCGATAAGCGGAACTAAGCCGCAGATAAAGACGATGATGCCAACGGCGATCGGTGACGGCAACCCCAAAATCAGGGAGAGAATTGTGATGAAGATTGAGGCCATAAACGAAATCAAGATTTGGCTTCCAACAAATGCGCCGACTCGAGCGATGATTGCATCCACAAGTAGTGCAACGCGAGGGCGGCGGCTTGCTGGGACCAACTTCAATGAGATGGCAGTCGCCTCTGGCAGTGAGGTAATGAAGTAGAGAGTGAGCACTAAAATTGTTAGTCCGGTAAATGTGCCCGATAAAACCGTCTTGCCAACACCAATTACTCCACCAAAAGCGGTAATGATCAGAGTGCCATCGGCAGTTACCTTATCGAGCTGCTTCTGAATTGTGTCTATAAAGGCATAGTGCTGATTGAGATCTGCAATGGTTGGGTTGTTCTTTAAATTCTCCAAGAGAGTTGGCGCGCTCTCAATCAAAGAAGTTGTCTGTCGCACCAATGGTGGAACAATAATTGCGATAAATAGCGCTACAAATGCAAGCACCGCAATAAAGATAATCGCAACTGCGGTACGTCGGGAGGTGCCACGACTTCGTATCGCCTCAACTGCCGGGTTGAGGCCGGTGGCGAGAAAGAGCGCCACGAGGATTAGAACAAATACCTGGCTTGCACTTGCGAGAGCGCGGAGAAGTACGAAGGCAGTCAGCGCACCAACAGTGGCGAGAAAGCCGAAGTAGAAGGGGTGACCTCGATCTATCGGAGCGCCAGCGCTTCCGAAATGTGGCGTGGTTGGGGCAGCCTTTGCGGCGGCCTTTCGGGTGCCTCGGCCGTTGATGCGCTCTGAAAGGGTCATAGTGAATTATAAGTTCATCCTTTAATGAGAGAATGACCAAATGGCACTTCGAATCACCGGCGTAGGCGAGGAGATCGCCGCAGTCTCGGGGCTGCCATGGAGCCAGGGCCTGGAGCTCTGGCCAGAAGATCCGTTGCTGGCTGAGAAGCGAGGAATCTCTCGCCATATCGTCCGCCTCGTTCGATCGACCAACGACCCGGATTCCGAAGTTTATGCAGTTAAAGAGACGGTCTCAGAGTTTGCCAATCGCGAGTACAAAATCCTTCGCGAACTCAAGCAGCTCGATGCGCCGAGTGTGCAATCAGTTGCGGTGATTGAGGGGCGCACCGATCTGGAGGGTGAAGAGCTTCCATGTGCGCTCGTTACTCGCTTCCTTCCTTATTCGCTTCCATATCGAGTTCTGCTCAGCGGTAAAGATGTAACCGCCGAAGATGTAACTCTTATGGCAAACGCATTAGCGCTCTTGCTGGTACGTCTCCATCTCTTGGGCTTCTGGTGGGGCGACTGCTCGCTCTCCAATACCTTGTTTAGAAGAGATGCCGAGGGATTTGCCGCCTATCTCGTGGATGCAGAAACAGGAGAGTTCCAGAAATCTTTAAGTGATGGTCAGCGCGAACACGATCTCGAAATCGCACATTTCAATGTTGCGGCAGAGTTGGAAGATCTCGCGCTCTCTGGCGTTCTATACCCTGGTATGGATCCAATCCGTGCCAGCAATGCGCTGATTAAGCGCTATCACCGCTTGTGGGCTGCGCTCAAAGAGCGACAAGTTCTCGATCCTAAAGATCGCCATGCGGTTGAGCGCGCTATGCGCCAGCTCCATGACCTCGGATTTGCAGTGGAGGAAGTTTCGGTGCAGATCGAAGAGGGCAATGAGAATTCAGGAAAGCTCTACTTCCAGCCAAAGTTGGTAGCTGCCGGATATCACAAGAATCGACTCCGTGAATTAATGGGGCTTGAGACAGAAGAGCTTCAAGCGAAGCGCTTACTTGCATCTTTCGATCGCTTCCGCGGCCGCGAGAAATCACCTAAACCACCAATTCACGATTCGGCGCGACGCTGGTTGGAGGAAGTTTTCAATCCAACGGTTGAGTTAATTCCAGTTGAGCTACGGGGCCGTATTGAAGTTGCTCAGTTCTTCCATGAAGCGCTCGAACATCGCTGGTATCTCTCCGAAAAGGCGGGGCATGATGTTGGCCTTGAGTTCGCTGCACAATCTTATGTAAATGAAATTCTTCCATTCCGACGTGATTCCGGCGTCGATCTGCAGAGAGAGAATGCATGACACTTCCACCTAACTTTGGCCGCGCCTTTGATTTAAGCAATTTAGGAAAGCCGCCAGTTGATACTTCGGCGCCACTGCCCGGTCTAGAGGTCACAGCAACAAATCTCACCGCTGAGTTCCTGCCGATGTCGGCACAACGTCCAGTCGTTGTGATTTGTTGGTCAGCTCGCTCACCAGAGTCGGTGGAGCTAATACATACTTTGGGCAAGTTAGCTCTCGCCGATCAAGGGGCTTGGGTATTAGCTCGAGTTGATATTGATAGCCAGCCGCAGGTGGCTCAAGCGCTGCAGACTCGAGTGATTCCATATGGACTCGTCTTTATCGCAGAGCAACCGATTCCGTTCTTGGAGCAAGCTCTCAGTGAGAACCAACTCCGTGAAGTGATTACCAAGATTATGACTCTCGCCGCACAACAAGGTGTGGGTGAGGCTCCAGTCGAGCAGTCTGAACCAGAAGAAGATGAGGCCTTGGCCGCGCTCGACCGTGGCGACTTTGCGACGGCAGAGGCGGCGTATCGCGCACTGCTGGCACGCAAACCCAATGATGCCTATGGAAAAGTTGGCTTAGCTCAAGTTCAGCTTCTGATTCGCACTGAAGGCGTTGATGCAGCCGCTTTGATGCAGCGTGCCATTGAAAGTCCAGACGATATTGAGATTCAAATGGCTTGTGCGGATGTAGAGATAATGCAGGGCGAACTTGAACAAGGGTTCAAAAGACTATTGCGATTAATCTCAGTATTATCCGGGGACGAACAGAAGTCCGTTAAAGATAGATTATTGGAGCTCTTCGCCTTGGTAGATCCAGCTGATCCTCGCGTCATCAAAGCGCGCGCTGCGCTCGCGAATGCACTCTTTTAGATGAACCAATTAAATTTAGTGAGCCATGCGCAAGAGAAGCGCTACCTTCACATACTCTTCTTCCTCTTTGGTTTTGGCATCATGGCCTGGGTACCTCGCTTTCCTGAGGTAAAGGCAAATCTCAATCTCAGTAACGGCGCATTTGGATCAATCCTTACCACTGGTTCTATCGGCGCCTTCTTTGGTCTCCTTACCGTTGGACATATTGTCCATAAAATCGGTGTATTTAAAGTTTCTATCGCAGGAACGTTGCTCCTCTATAGCGCTTTTGGTGTGATTGTCCATCTCAGCAACCCACTCTTCTTCGCCTTCTGCAATATCCTCATCGGATTTGCAATCACATCAATCCATATCTCAATCAATACCCAAGGTTTCGATTTACAACGTCGAACCGGAGAAGCGGTTATCACTAGCTCTGCCGGATATTGGAGTGCGGGAGCCCTTGGAACAGCAATTCTCTCTGGCCTCTTCGTTGGCAATATTGGACTAGCCCTTCATATCGATGCGCTAGCGGTGATGTGTGCAGTCGTGATGATTTGGATTTTTCTGCGACTCAAGGGTGTTCTAGTGCCACCAAATGCCTCGCCTGAGACTGATTACACCATCAAAGATATCTTCACCTCATTTCATATTGATTGGCCGGTCAGCCTAGGTTTGGCTTCAGCCATCTATCTCGAGTTTGCAGTAGGCGATTGGGGAACAATCTTTACCAAAGAGCGCCTCGATATCGATTCTGGTCTGAGCAGCCTTCCCTACATTGTCTTCACCATCTTTATGATCTTTGGCCGCTTGAGTATCCAGAAGATTCTTCCAAAGTACAGAATTGAGCGAATTGCAAAATTCTCAACAATCTTTGCCGGACTTTCCTTTATGGTCACCATCGGGGTTGCGGTAAATCTTCCGGCAGATCTCAAGTGGTTCTCCTACGGCCTCTTCCTCCTTGGATTTTCATTGGCCGGTCTAGGTTCGGCAATTCTCGGCCCTAGCTTTACCAGTGCAGCAAATCGCCGCTCGCCTCACCCAAGTGCAGTTGTTGTTGGCCAGCTAGGCGTTGCCAACAATCTGCTAACTACCGCCCTTAAGTGGATTGTTGCAGGTGTAATTGCAGCGACCGGATCTATTGCCGTGGCACTGATGATTCCCGCGATTTTGATGGTGATAGCAGGTGCTTTCACCCACGTGCTCAAGGAAGATTAAGCGCGCTCAAACCAGACGGTAGCAAGTGGTGGGATACGTAACGTCGTATAGAGCTCGGTATCTACATCGACAGCGAATGATTCATTTGTGACACCACTGCCGCCGTACTTGAGGTCATCGGTATTGATTGTTTCGCGCCATACTCCGGCAGTTGGCATACGGAATGAGTAGTACTCCTGTGGAACAGGAGAGAAGTTGGTAATACATACGAGTGGATAGCCGGCATCTGACCATCGAGTAAATGCCACGATGTTATTTGCGCCGTCATCGCCGACAAGCCATTGGAATCCCTCGGGACTGACATCTTTCTCCCAGAGCGCCGGATGTCGTTGGTAATTTGCGTTGATATCTGCGAGAGCGCGCTGCACATTGGAGTGCTCTGCATATTCGGTGAGGTACCACTGAAGTCCATGTTCTTGGTTCCACTCATCATTTTGCGCAAACTCTTGCCCCATAAAGAGGAGTTTCTTTCCTGGATGTGCCCACATAAAACCATAGAGAGCTTTGAGAGTCGCTAACTTCTGCCAGCGATCACCCGGGAACTTATTAACAAGCGATCCCTTGCCATGAACTACCTCATCATGAGAGAGCGGAAGCATAAAGTTTTCAGACCAGGCATAGAGAATTGAAAAGGTAATCTCATTGTGGTGATACATACGATGGATTGGCTCATGCTTAAGGTACTCAAGCGTGTCATGCATCCAACCCATATTCCATTTAAAGCCAAAACCAAGTCCATTACTTGCCGTATCACGGGTAACGCCAGGCCATGCGGTCGATTCCTCGGCGATCATCATGATGCCCGGGTGGCTCTTATAGGCGGTTGAGGTAGCTTCCTGAAGCAATTGAACTGCCTCGAGATTTTCCCGGCCACCAAATTTATTAGGTAACCACTGTCCATCTTCGCGCGAATAATCGAGGTAGAGCATCGAAGCAACTGCATCTACGCGCAGCCCATCGATATGGAACTCTTCCAACCAGTAGAGAGCGCTGGCAACCAAGAAATTTCTAATCTCGTTGCGGCCAAAGTTAAAGATTAAGGTGCCCCAATCAGGGTGTTCGCCGAGGCGGGGATCTTCATGTTCGTAGAGCGCTGTGCCATCAAAGCGCGCCAACGCCCACTCATCTTTTGGAAAGTGAGCTGGGACCCAATCGAGAATTACGCCAATACCTGCTTGGTGGAGCGAATCGATCAGATGGCGGAAATCATCTGGGCTGCCGAAGCGGGCAGTTGGGGCAAAGAATGAGGTCACTTGATAACCCCACGATGGACCGTATGGGTGTTCGGTTACTGGGAGAAACTCAACGTGGGTGAAGTTATTCGCCTTAATGTAATCAACTAGCTCGATTGCAAGCTGTCGATATTCAAGACCTAACCGCCATGAACCGAGGTGAACTTCATAAACAGAGACGGGGGAGCGCCATGGTTGAAAGTCTTTACGGCGATCCATCCAAGAGGTATCACTCCATTGGTAGTTGCTCTCATTGACTATTGAAGCAGTAAGCGGTGGGCATTCGGTTTGGCGAGCAAGCGGATCGGCATGATCAACCCACTGACCAAATGCGCCGCAGATCGCAAACTTATACTTTGTGCCAGCGCCAATGCCCGGAACAAAGATCTCCCAAATTCCAGATGAACCCTGACGAACCATTGGGTGAGCGCTCTTATCCCAGAAGTTGTGATCACCAATCAGGCTCACTGCCTGCGCATTAGGGGCCCAGACAGAGAAAGCGGTACCTAGTAAGGAACCATCTTCGCTTCGGAGTACATGAGCGCCAAGGGCGTTCCATAGCTTTTCATGGCGACCTTCATTTATGAGGTGAAAGTCGAGTTCGCCGAGAGTTGAGTATGGATTGAGATAGCTGACTTGCTGGTGGTTCTCTCCCGCTTGATCTGTAGATTTAAAGAATCGGGAGAGGAAGCTCATGTGCTAATTCTAAAGCTTAACCTTTGCAATGTGAATGACTTTGCCGGATAACCTCGTTGGGTCGAGTCTGACATAAGTGTGGGCAGACCAGGAATACTTTGCAGAATCAATCAAATCCGTTACCTCAAAGTTATCTGAATTGATTCCGAGCGCAGCAAGATCCCAGTTAATGGTGGTCTCTTGCGCAAAGTTTGGATCGAGATTAACTACCATCAAAAGCAAGTTGTCGCCTTCGCGCTTTGAATAGGCAATGATCTGATCGTTATCACATTGGTGAAAGCGGAGGTTGCGAAGCCGTTGCAGCGCAACGTTCTCGCGGCGAATCTTGTTGAGCAGCGTAATAAATGGTGAGAGTGTGAGCTTCTTCTGTTCTGCACCCTCCCAATCACGAACTTTGATCTCGTACTTTTCAGAATCTAAATACTCTTCTCCACCTTCCTTAAATCGGCGATGCTCAAAGAGCTCGTAACCGGCATACATTCCCCATGATGGAGTGAGGGTTGCCGCCAATGAGGCGCGGATAGCGAAGATTGCCGGGTTTCCACTTTGAAGATGGAACGGCAAGATGTCAGGGGTATTGACCCAGAAATTCGGTCGGAAGAATGCCGAAGTCTGATGAGCTACCTCTTCGCTATAGGCCATCAACTCGTGCTTCGATGTTCGCCAGGTGAAGTAAGTATATGACTGATGGAAACCAGCTTTACCGAGAGCGTGCATCATCGGAGCTTTAGTAAAAGCTTCGGCTAAGAAGATGACATCTGGAGATTCGAGTCGGATAGTGCGCATGACATCGCTCCAGAAATGAACCGGCTTGGTATGGGGGTTATCTACACGGAAGATCGAGACCCCCTTTGCGATCCAGAACCGAAGGGTCTTAAGCGACTCTTCCAGAATTGCTGAATAATCGTTATCAAAGTTGATTGGATAGATATCTTGATATTTCTTTGGTGGATTCTCGGCATATGCAATCGAACCATCGGGGCGATGGCTGAAGAACTCTGGATGCTCGCGAACCCACGGATGATCAGGTGAGGCTTGTAGCGCAAAATCAAGAGCGATCTCAATCTTGTTCTTTCGTGCAGTTGCAATGAAATCTTCAAAGTCCTTCATTGTGCCGAGCGCAGGATTGATCGCCATATGGCCACCATCTACGCCGCCGATAGCCCATGGCACACCAGGATCTGTTGGGGTTGGCGTCAAGGTGTTATTACGACCTTTACGGTGCGAGACTCCTATGGGATGAATCGGAGGCAGGTAGAGGATGTCAAAGCCCATCGCCGCTACTGCAGGAATTCGCTGTGCAGCGGTCTTAAACGTTCCACTGGTAATTGAGCCATCTGCATTGATCTTTGCGCCTTCGCTGCGTGGGAAGAACTCATACCAAGAGCCAATGAGAGCGCGTGGATGATCAGATCGAATAGGGTATCGCTCACTGACCGAAGCTAATCGGCGAATTGGATTGGTAGCGCAATATGCACGGATCTCCGGCGTTGATGCAATACCAAAACGATTGAGTGGTGCTAGCGAAGTATCTTTAAGTGCAGCTATCGCTGGTTTAAAGAGAGATTTCGCTGAAGAATCGCGATCGATAATTTCGGCGAAGAGTTGTGATCCAATGAGGCACATGAGTTCGCTATCGACATCAGCGCCAATCTTAATCTCGGCATCGTGAAGCCAGGTTGCAAGAGGATGGTCGTAACTTTCGATCGCAAAGGAGTAATCGCCACGACCTGGGATAGTGATATCTGCGGTGTATCGATCTCCACCTTGCCAGATCTCGCGCATAATTGAGCGAGCGATTTCTCTGCCAAGAGAATCAAAGAGAAGAACATCTGCGCCAAGGGCATCGTGGCCTTCACGAAAAACGGTCGCGCTGACCGGAAAACTCTCTCCGGGTATAGCTTTTACAGGAACAAATTCTCCCCCGAAGAACGTTGCGGGGGAGATATCTGCTACTGGAATTCGATTAATCAGCCAGAACCTTCGGTATTTCCTGCATCTGCCGCGGTGACATCATCGATACGGTACTTCTTTAAGGCCTCGGTTACAAGAGATTCCTTAACTTCACCTGACTTTGCTAGCTGAGCAAGTGTTGCTACGACGATTGATTCGGCATCAACCTTGAAGTGGCGACGTAGTGCGCCACGAGTATCTGATAGTCCGAAGCCATCGGTACCGAGAGCATAGAAATCATTCGGAACCCATGGTGCGATTTGATCTTGAACAGCGCGCATAAAGTCAGAGACTGCAACGACTGGACCTTCGCTGCCCTTGAGCTTTGTTGTGATGTAAGCGCTCTTCTTATCGGTTGGGTTGAGCAAGTTGTGGCTATCGACAGCAAGTCCATCACGGCGAAGTTCGTTCCATGAAGTAACAGACCAGACCGATGCAGAGACTCCCCAATCTTTCTGAAGAAGTTCTTGGGCCTTAAGCGCCCAATTAACACCAACGCCTGATGCGAGGATCTGCGCATTCTTCTTGCGCTGCTTCTCGCCGGCCTTGAGGAGGTAGATGCCGCGGAGAAGTCCATCAACATCGAGATTCTCTGGCTCTGCTGGCTGCTGGTATGGCTCGTTGTAAACGGTGAGGTAGTAGTAAATGTTCTCGCTATTCTCACCATACATACGGCGGAGACCATCTTTGAAGATATGTCCCAGCTCATATGCAAAGGCAGGGTCGTATGCGACAACTGCTGGGTTGGTTGCAGCGAGAAGGTGCGAGTGGCCATCTTCATGTTGAAGACCTTCACCATTGAGTGTTGTGCGACCCGCAGTAGCACCGAGAACGAATCCACGGACTAGTTGATCGGATGCTGCCCAGAATGCATCTCCAGTGCGCTGGAAGCCAAACATCGAGTAGAAGATGTAGATCGGAATCATTGGCTCATCATGAGTTGAGTATGAAGAACCGACCGCGGTAAACGAGGCTACCGATCCTGCTTCGTTGATACCCTCATGGAGAATCTGACCTGATGTGGATTCCTTGTACGACAAGATGAGTTCGCGGTCGACAGATGTGTACTGCTGACCGTGCGGTGAATAAATCTTGAGTGATGGGAAGAGTGAATCGAGGCCGAAGGTGCGAGCCTCATCAGGAATGATCGGAACAATTCGCTTTCCAATTCCCTCATCTTTAACCAAGTCCTTCAACATACGGACAAAGGCCATAGTTGTGGCGACATCTTGCTGGCCTGAGCCACGACGTACTGATTCGTAAACTGAATCTGGTGGAGTCGGAAGTGGCTTTGAAACGGTACGGCGACGTGGCACCGTTCCGCCGAGTTCGGCGCGACGCTCTGCCAAATACTTAGCCTCGACTGAGTCTGGAGCCGGCTTGAAGTAGGCAGGTGTGTACTTATCGAGCGCGCTATCAGGAAGCGGAATCTGAAGGCGATCGCGGAATTCGACGATATCTTCAAAAGTCATCTTCTTCATCTGGTGAGTTGAGTTACGAGCTTCAAAGTGCGAACCAAGCGTCCAACCCTTAACTGTCTTAGCGAGAATTACAGTTGGCTTACCGTTCTTCTGTGTTGCCGCGAGATATGCAGCATAGAGCTTGCGGTAATCATGGCCGCCGCGCTTGAGGTTCCAGATGTCATCATCTGACCAATTTGCAACCATCGCTGCAGTGCGTGGATCTTTACCGAAGAAGTGTTCGCGGACATATGCACCAGACTCGCCCTTAAAGGTCTGGTAATCACCATCGAGCGTAGTGTTCATAATATTGACGAGCGCGCCTTCACGATCCTGGGCAAGGAGTGGATCCCAACCGCGACCCCAGACAACCTTGATGACATTCCAGCCAGCGCCACCGAAGATTGATTCGAGCTCTTGAATAATCTTTCCGTTACCGCGGACCGGGCCATCAAGGCGCTGCAAATTGCAGTTGACTACGAAGGTGAGATTGTCGAGCTTCTCGCGTGATGCGAGACCAATCGCGCCAAGAGTATCGACCTCATCCATCTCACCGTCGCCGAGGAATGCCCAGACGTGCTGATCTGAGGTGTCCTTGATTCCTCGGTTGTGGAGATAACGGTTGTAGCGAGCTTGATAAATTGCATTGAGCGGACCGATACCCATTGAAACCGTTGGGAACTGCCAGAAGTCAGGCATCAATCGTGGATGCGGATATGAGGAGAGTCCGCCACCTTGATGTGAAAGCTCTTGACGGAAACCATCGAGATCATTCTCGGTAAAACGACCTTCGAGGAATGCGCGTGAATACATTCCTGGGCTGGCATGTCCCTGGAAGAAGACTTGATCGCCGCCACCTGGATGATCTTGTCCGCGGAAGAAGTGGTTGAAACCAACTTCGTAGAGCGAAGCAGATGATGCATAGGTCGAGATATGGCCGCCGACACCAATTCCAGGTCGCTGTGCGCGATGAACCAACATCGCTGCATTCCAGCGAACATAGGCGCGAATGCGACGCTCGATATCTTCATCGCCCGGGAACTGTGGTTCAGCCTGTGGTGTGATGGTGTTGATGTAATCGGTAGTACGAAGATTTGAGATTGGGACGTTACGTTCGTGCGCGCGCTTGAGCAGAGCGAGCATCAAGAAGCGGGCGCGAACTGGGCCGGCAGCTGCGAGAGCGGCATCGAGGGATTGCTGCCACTCGAGGGTCTCAGCGGGATCGGTATCGACTAACTGGTTGAGGAGGTAATCAGCTTGGCCATTGAGTTCGCTCATGGCCCTATTCTCGCGTCAAAGGCCCACCTAGGCAAAATGGATAGGCGTGAATCCCACTACCCGAGCCAATACAGTGGCGCTTACCTATTGCGAAACTGGCCGGTATCTATTGCACTTATCCAGTGACGCAGCGCATGGGCTTTCAACCCGGAGAGCTAGTACTGGAGATCGGCCGCGGACCCGACTCTGATCACCTCCTGCGCGGAGAAATTTCTGCCGCTACCGGAACCGCCCTGATTGAGGATGAAACCAACGAAGTAGTTGATGCGGTAATCATCTGGTGGCGTGAGGGTGATGGCGATTTGGAAGATGAATTAGTCGATGCGATGACCTACCTCTCGGAGAACGGACCAATCTGGATTCTCTCACCAAAGGCGGGCAGAGATGGCCATGTCGAACCGAGCGATATTCAAGATGCTGCACCAAATGTTGGGTTATCTCAAACTTCAACGTTATCTGTAGCTGCCGATTGGAACGCAACTCGATTGGTCGCACGTAAAACAGCCAAGCGTTAAGCCTCGATACGACAAGTAACTCTCCTTAAGATAGTGTCACACCATGACTTTAACTATCGGCTCAGTAGCACCAGATTTCGAACTTTCAGATCAGCATGGCGCAAAGGTTTCGCTCTCATCATTTAAGGGAAAGAAGAACGTTGTTCTTCTCTTCTATCCATTTTCATTTACCGGAACTTGCACCGGCGAGCTCTGCGCAATGCGCGATGATCTCTCATCTTTCCAGAACGATAACGTCGAGCTCTTGGCAATCTCTTGCGATTCAATGTTTACGCAACGCGTATTTGCTGAGAAAGAGGGTTACAACTTCCCAGTGCTAGCGGACTTCTGGCCACACGGCGCCGTCGCTCAGGCTTACGGAATTTTCGATGAGGCTCGTGGTTGCGCACTTCGTGGCACATTTGTTATTGACAAAGAGGGTGTTATTCGTTGGCAGATTGTTAATGGCCTTGGTGATGCCCGCAGCAATGATGAATATAAGGCTGCACTCGCTGCTCTTTAATCAGTAACAGGCGCTATCGAAATAACCTGAACGCCACCGATTGAGTTGAGAATCTCAACGAGGTCGGAGGGATCTGTTCCGGGTACCGCCACCGTAATATCGTCATAACCCTTGCCATCCTCAGAGCGCAGCACCGAGAGGCTGCGAATATCTGCGCCAGCTGCGCCGATTGCTGAGGCGATGGCGCCGAGGGAGCCTGGACGATCTGGGAGCGAAATCTGCATTTGGAAGAGTGCCATAGCCCTAACTCTAGCCTGATGCTCGTTACGCCCGGATTACCGTTTTCGCACTTTCGCGTGAATAAAGTAGTATTCGCGAGCACGATTCGCGTTTCGCGAAACGGGTGGTTAGCTCAGTGGTAGAGCGCCTCGTTTACACCGAGGATGTCGGGGGTTCGAAACCCTCACCGCCCACAGATTAATAAATACACTCCGTCATATGAGCCAAAAAGCCCACCCTTTTCATGCGCTGATGTCTTCTCATGCAGGTATGAGACGTGCGCTTAATCTTTGGCCGCCATTTCTCTTCTCAGGAATAACAGTTCTCGAAATCTCAGATGATTTCCGCCACGCAAAGATTCGTCTAAAGAAGACGCTCCTTACTTCAAATTATGTAGGCACACTCTTTGGCGGCTCACTCTTTGCCATGACAGATCCGTTCTACATGATCATGGTGATGAAGAACCTAGGTAAGGGTTACATCGTTTGGGATAAGCGGAGCGAGATTGAATACGTCTCACCAGGTAAAAAGACGGTATTTGCCGAGTTTCACCTCTGGGATGCAGATATCGAAGAGATAAAGCGCGAAGTTGAAGCTTCAGGCAAATATTTAAAGTGGTTTGACGTTGAAATCAAGACAACCGATGGAACAGTTGTAGCAATTGTGAAGAAGCAGATATATGTCCGCAAGAGTGAAGCGTAGAGCTAACTCTTCTTCTTAAACTCCAACTGCATCTCCCGATATCGCATCAAGGTGAATTCTGCCTGTACTCGAATCTCTTCATTAGGAGATTGAGTAGCAGCTGTCAGCGGCGCGATAATGGCGTCACCCATGGTGCAGAGAAATCTGGTGAGACCAAATTGGGTATCAGAATCTCCTCTTCCCAACTGGGTTACCAACTTGGCGACCAGCGATGATTTTTCGTCTTCTGGCACCAAAACCGATGCAGCGCGCCAAGCAGTCGAGGCAACAGAGTCATCCTCATCAAAGAGCAAGTCATCGGTAATCAATGGGTAATTTGCACTGTCACCGATCTTGGAGAGCGTATGGACAGCTTGGCTTCGAGCCTGCGTAATCTTTGACTTGAGTTCAAGTTCTAGTTGTTTTACGACAACTTTCTGATCATGGCGCATGAGCGCCCATGAGAGCGTGTCTCTGACAAAGAAGTCTGGTTCGTGGGCACATTGTGCAATCAATATCTCGATGAAATCTGGATTGGGATAAGTACCAGCAGCGAGAGCGGCCTTGAGACGAGTGGATTGATCGGGCGAGCTGAGAAGTGCTTGCAGGGTCGCCATACGAAAACGTTATCAGTCAATCTTGAGATAGACATTTTCATCGCATAAAGTGACCTTATGCGCTTTGTAATCTTTGTCATCGATGGCCCAGGTAATCTTGCAAACTCAAACGAGATGGCCGATATCGATGCCTTTAATGAGATGTTGCAGAGCAATGGCCACTGGATTACCGCAGCTGGAATTCGCCCAGGATCTTCGGCCAGAGTGATCGATAACCGCAATAACAAGGGCGAGGTGAAATCTGGCTCACTCTTTGATGGGCCAGAGCACTACAGCGGTTTCTGGCTGATTGAGGCTGGCTCAGAGGAAATCGCTCATCAGCTCGCGCTAGCGGGTTCGCTCGCCTGCAATCGCAAAGTCGAACTTCGCCCTTATATTCAATAAGACATTTCTCTATAGTTGCGAAATGAAAACCGGCAATTTCACTAGCGAAGAGCTGCTCGATCATGAAGCAAGTTGCACCTTTGCACAGTTGAGT
>JBEGTC010000007.1:0-20651 GCA_041179565.1 Actinomycetota bacterium | reverse complement strand
CGGTGCCCGAACCAACACCGCTAAGACCCGCTCCTCTTCTTCAATTGGACTGGCCAGAAATGACTGGTTAAGACCAAAGCCGGCGTTATTGATTAAGACTTCTATCTCGTGGCTCTGTAGATAGTGCTCGACCTTTTCACATTCGCTCGCTAAATCTGCTTGGAGAATCTCAACCTCTACCGAGAACTCGTTACGAAGAGATTGAGCCCTTTCTTCGAGAGCGCTTAGCGTGCGTGCATTTAAGACGAGGTTGTATCCCTCTGCCGCTAAGTGGCGAGCAAAGGCGGCGCCGATGCCTGCGGTAGCACCAGTGATGAGCGCCCATTTCTTCATAGCGCGAGCCCCCTGGGATCTTCATCGCGAATATGCCAGCTGCTTCCATAATCTTCGATGAGGTCAAGGAATGGTTTTGGCTCCAACCATTCAGGGCCAACTACGCCCTCAGGCTGCCACGTGCCGTTTGCAATGAGCTCCATAGCAATTACTGGGTTAATTGCGGTCTGCCAGACAACTGCTTGATCGCCATAGTTCTCCATCGACCATTGATTGTCGACGACGTTATAGATGTAGCAGGCATATGGGGCGCCTTCGCGATTGCGTCCTTGAACATGAGCGCCGGCACAAGTCTTTCCACGCATCATCGGACCAATCTTTGCGGGATCAGGTAGCAACGACGCCAAGAAATCTCGTGGTGCAATCTCCATGCCTCGATAGCTAACTTTCTCTTTCTTTGCTAGACCAAGTGCATGAATTGTCTTGAGCTTCTCAATAAAGTCATTGCCTAATCCGTATTTAAAGGTGACCTTCTTTGCCTTGATTTTCTGAGGAATAAGAACAACTTCTTCATGCTCGACATCGACGCATTCGACCGGACCGATTCCATCAGGGAAATCAAAGGTGACGCCACCAGTAAAAGGCTTGGCGGTGTGCCAACCTTCGTTCCAAATTAGTGGTGGATTGAGACACTCTTCAATAGTGGTCCAGATCGAAAATGATGGAGCAAATTCATAACCATCAACGGTCAGATTAGAGCCATCGAGGATGGTTACCGCATCTATCTCACTGAAGAGGTAATCCTGCGCATATCGAGCGAAGATATCGCTCATACCTGGTTCGATTCCCATGCCGACGAGCGCGAACTTCTTCTTTGCTACCCATTCGTCATGTTGGGCAAATTGATCATCACCGAGTTTTACACCGACCGAGTTATAAGGATCTGTCGGATGAGCAATCGATAACGACATCGCCATATCGATGTAATTAACGCCAACGTTCTTGGCCGCGTTGAAGATATTCATAACAAAACGTGGATCAACTGCATTGACCACTACATCTGGGTTGATCTCTCGAATCAAACCCTCTAGCGCCACCAGATCGCCGGCATCCACCCCCGCTGCTTTAAATCGTGGGTCTTGGACTTTGGAGATAACAGCCTCTGCACGGGCGCGGTCGTAATCAGCAATCACTAATTCAGTGATAAATGGCTTACGAGATGCGATATTTGCGATTGCGCTGCCAACTCCGCCTGCGCCGATAACGAGCGCTCTCATGGAATGGCCTTTCGATTAAGTATGAAATCCCGAGTGGATTCATGGGAAGGCTACCTATACATATAACCTTTGCCAAGCACCCTGAGGGTGTGAAGTCCCCGTAGCTCAGTGGATAGAGCAACCGCCTCCTAAGCGGTAGGTCGCAGGTTCAACTCCCGCCGGGGACACCAGAATTGAGGTGGAATAAAGTGACAGGATTCTTTCAGGTTAATTTGATTGCCGCCTCATCTACCTACGAAAAGGTGCCGGCATGAGAAAAATCATCACACTTTCGACCGCTCTACTTCTTCTCCCACTCGCATTTATCGTGCCTGCTGAGGCTGCGAGTAAGAGTTGCACACCGACTCAATCAATCGAAGAGGGTCCTTACTACTTAGCCGATACCCCGACCCGAAGTGATATCACTGACGGACAGGCAGGTAAGGCAATCACGTTCTCATTTACCGTGCTTAACTCTGCATGTAAGCCAATAAAGAATGCACGAGTAGATATTTGGTATGCCAACGCAGATGGTGTCTATTCAGGAGTGGCTTCACGTGGCGATGATCTAGGTGCAGGCACCAACTCAGGTCGATTCCTCAGAGGCACTCAATTTACAAATGCGAAAGGTGTGGCGACCTTTAAAGGTATCTATCCAGGTTGGTATCCAGCGAGAACGATCCATATCCACCAGAAGATATGGGTTGGCAATAAAGAAGTATTGACGACACAGACTTATTTCACCGATAAGCAGAATGCAGCTGTTATGGCTACAGCTCCCTATAAGGCTAGAGGGGCGCAGCGAGTGACCAATACCACTGACATGGTTCTCACGCGTGGGGGCACCAATCTCAGCGCTGCTTTAATGAAGCTATCTGGCTCAAAAGCCTCATTCACATTTGTAGTTAAAGGTTAATTCGAGCGAGCGGAGTGGGCTTACCTCTAACATTGAGTTATGTCAGCGCGCTCCTCACTTCGAGAGTTTATACGCCAAGAGAGTTCATCTGGGCTCCTTCTCATTGCAGGAGCCGCACTAGGTCTCGTTCTCGCAAATCTTCCCACGAGAAATCTCTATAACAATATTCTCGACGCTGGATTTACCGTAGGTGGCGGTTTCTTCTATCTTTCGCTGACCACAGCAAAGGTCATCAACTATTTACTGATGTCGATCTTCTTTCTCGTAGTGGGTATGGAGATTAAGCGAGAGCTCATCTCAGGGCATCTCTCTTCAAAGAAGAGCGCTATCGCACCATTTATCGCAGCGGTTGGCGGAATGGCGATCCCAGCGCTTCTCTACCTCGCAATTGCAGGCGAAGGCGCAGGACATGGTTGGGCGATTCCAGTAGCTACAGATATCGCACTCGCCGTTGGTGTAATCGCCCTGCTTGGCGACCGCATCTCTTTTGCGATGAAGACCTTTCTCTTAGCACTTGCCGTAATCGATGACATCGGTGCGATTGCAATCATCGCCTTCTTCTATACCGATGACCTTTCACTTTCATGGTTGTTAGGAGGAGCAGTTGTATATATCGCCATCATTCTCCTATTCAGAGCTGGTGTTTCGAATAAATTCACCACTGTGCTACTCGCGCTAGCTCTCTGGTACTGCTTCTATCGTGCCGGAATCCATCCGACCCTTGCTGGAGTTTTAATCGGATTGGCGCTGCCGCAATCAGAGGAGTTAGAAGCCCGACTCCATCCATGGTCTAGCTTTCTTGTTGTTCCAATCTTTGCCCTGGCAAATACTGGAGTCGAAATCTCTTCTACATCGCTATCGGCTGCTGTCGGATCTTCGATTGCCCTGGCAATCTTTATCGCGCTGGTAGTTGGAAAACCACTTGGAATTGTTTTATTTACTACGTTCTTCTCTCGCCTTAAGGTCGCTCAAATTCCGGCACGCAATGGCAAGTTAGATCTCCTGGCCACAGGCAGCGCTGCTGGTATTGGCTTTACAGTCTCTATCTTTATCGCCAAGTTAGCCTTTAAGGATGAGTCTCTTCAAGACATCTCGATAGTCGCTGTTATTGCCGCCTCCATTGTCAGCGGATTATTTAGCTTTATCTTTGCCCGTGCTAGTTGGAAGCCAGCTACTTCCGCTTGATTTTGCGGAGCTCCTTACGCATCGCTTTAATTTGCGCGCGCTCAGCTTTAATCGCTTTATTGGTAGGAAATGCCCACTTAAGAAGCGGAATCAAGATGAGACCAACAACAAAGTAACCAGCAATACTCTGAAACCAGAGAGCGTTATTTACACCACCGAGCATCGCAGAACCTACGCAAAGACCACGGTGCGATGGCCAACGATAAAGATTCGATCTTCGGCATAGAGTCGAACTGCGCGTGAGAGTACTCGGCGTTCAATATCTCGACCAAGTGAAATCAATTGCTCCGGTGTTGCAGTATGTCCAACATGTGCAACATCTTGTTCGATGATTGGTCCTTCATCAAGATCGGCAGTGACAAAGTGTGCAGTCGCACCAATAATTTTTACGCCGCGATCATGTGCTTGGTGGTACGGCTTAGCGCCTTTAAAACCAGGTAAGAATGAGTGGTGGATATTGATGATTCGCCCAGGAAGTGCGGCACAGAATTCGGATGAGAGAATCTGCATGTACCGTGCGAGAACCACAAAATCAATCTTCAGCTCGGCAATCTTGTCGAGCATGATTTTCTCTTGTGCTGCTTTATTTGAACTATCAATTGGTAGATACAAGAACGGAATACCGTGGCTCTCAACTAAGTCCTTTAGCTCTTCTCGGTTAGAAATAACCAGCGGAATCTCGATCGGAAGCTCATTGAGCTCAAGGAGATAGAGCAGGTCGCGTAGGCAATGGCTCTCTTTTGTGACCAGAACTAACGCGCGCGGCTTCTCATCGGTGGGGCGGATATGCAGCGACGGGTTGAATTGAGATAACCCGGCTTGCAAAGTGGCAGCTGCCTTTTCTAGCCCTTGCGCCGACTCGAAGCGAGTGCGCATCACAAAGGTATTGGTTGCATGATCGGTAAATTGCTGGTTCTCAATGATGTTGCCCTCAGCAGCTAAGACTGCGCTAGTCATGGCATGGACGATGCCAGGCTGATCAGCACATTGCAGTGAGGCTATGAGATCCATTAGGAAATCGTAGAGGCTTAATGTTTAATCGTAAAACGGCGCATAAATTCAGGCGCCCACCAGTTGCGCTCACCGAAGAGGCGCATCAGCGCTGGGACCAAGAGTCCGCGAACGATTGTTGCATCGAGCATTACCGCCAAGGCAACACCAAATCCCATCGATTTAATGGAGGTGACTCCGCTGAGTACGAATGCTGCGAAAACAACGGCAAGCAGAACTGCTGCTGCGGTAATGATTCTCGCTGAACGCTGAAGTCCAATGGCAACCGCATCTTCATTGGATTTGCCGGCATCATGTTCTTCGCGGATGCGAGAGAGCAAGAAGACTTCATAGTCCATTGAGAGACCAAAGACGACAACAGCAATCAAGATAACAATCGAGGTATCGAGAGTTCCGGTGACAGTGAAGTCACCGACCAACCACTTGAGGTTTCCGTCGATAAATACCCAAGTGAGAACGCCCAAGGTTGCGGCGAGTGATAACACATTGAGAATAATCGCCTTAATTGGCAAGATGATGGATCCGGTAAATAGGAAGAGCAGAATCAAAACGCTGATTGCAATCCAACCAAATGCAAGTGGCAGAGTTGAAGCGATTCCATCTTGTGAATCTGTGTAATCAGCTGCGACGCCACCGATCAAAGTTCCAGCAGGCGAATCTAAGTCGCGAAGATCGTGAATCAACTTCTGCGCCTCCGGCGAACGTGGCAACATCGAGTGAATTGCTGTTACTCGGAGATCTTGGCCATAAGGCTGCGCTGGATTAACAAGAACGATTCCTTCGACTCCACCAACGGCAGCGAGATAGCGTTCAACTTCGCCGGTCTTACCGACGCCACCAGGAATGATGATTTCAACTGGATTTCCCGTCTGTCCTGGGAAGCGCTCTGCCTGAACCGCAGTTGCAATCGCGGCAGGGTTAGATGCCGGCAAGGTGCGGGAATCTGTCTGCGAGAATTTGGCGGCAGTTAATGGCGCTGCCATAACGCCGAGCGCAATAAGGGAAACCAATGTGACAGCGATTGGGCGACGCATCACGAATCGAGCAGTCTGCGCCCAACGACCTTCTTCCTTTGGTGTGATTGCACCACGGCGAACGACACCTTTATCAATCTTGCTACCGATCATGGCGAGAATTGGTGGCAAGCCGCAGAGCGCACCTACAACTGCAAGTGCTACAACGGAGACACCGGCATAGCCAAATGATTTAAGGAATGGAAGCGGGAAGAAGACCAATGACAAAAGGGTCACAAGAACGGTCAGTCCTGAGTAGAAGACAGTCTTTCCAGCAGTTGCCATCATCGTGACAATCGATTCTTCAACGCTCTTTCCTCGATGGAGCTCTTCTCGGAAGCGATTGACCATCAGCAGGGCGTAGTCGATTCCCAGGCCAAGACCCATTCCAGTTGTGAGATTGAGGGCGTAGACGCTGACATCGGTAAATAGAGTGAGCAGATATAAGACGAAGAATGCTCCGAGAATTGCGAAGACGCCAACAATCAGTGGCATCGCTGATGCGGCGAGAGCTCCGAAGACAAAAGCCAGCAAGATAAAGGTGAGCGGAATTGAGATTGTTTCAGAGAGTTTGAGATCTTTACCAATCTTCTCCGTGATTGCATTTCCAATAACGCCAAAACCACCGGCATATAAAGAGAAACCTGAAACATCACCGTCGTACTTCTCTTGGAAGATTTTTCCGAGCTCTTGGCTCTTTGGACTAAATGCTTCACCATCACCGTAAATCAAAATATAGGCAGCTTCACCATCGCTCGACTTGAGTGAAGGCGCACCGCCAGCAGACCAGTACGAGAGAGTTTTAGAGACACCCTCTTCTCCCGCCATCTCCTTCTCCAGCGCAAGCGCTCGGGCGGCAACTGTTGGGTCATCTACGCTGGTCTTGGCATCGACCATAACAACAATTGCTGGGTCGGACTCCTTGAGCGTCTCGGAGATGTATTCGTAGACTTTGTACGAATCACTTGATGCGATTGAGTACCCACCGGAATCGAGACGATTAAAGACTTGCGAACCAACTCCACCTGCGACGAGAATTGAGACGATAAAGGTAATAACTGCGATTTTCTTGCGGCGGACGGCAAAGTGGCCAAGTTTCTCGAACATGGTAGAAGTATGCAGGAGTACACTTCACTCGTCGCGCTAAAAGAGAGGTTGGAGAATGTGAGTAATATCTTTCCGACCACCACCGACGATGAGCGCGACCCTCGCGAAGATCAGAGCGAAGACCGCCGTCGCGAAGAAGAGATTAAGGGCGATCGCCCACCCCATCACAACGAGTAAGAGCTAATCTCCGGAAGGTGGCTTTGGCGCAGAGTCGGTCTTGTAGAAGCCAGAGCCCTTGAAGACAACCCCGACATTGCTATAGACCTTCTTCACCGAACCCTTGCACTCTGGGCACTCGGTTAGGGCATCCTCGCTAAAAGACTGGATAGCCTCGAAGGCGTGGCCGCAGGCGCTGCATGCATATTGATATGTAGGCATCAGATGTGACCTTTCTTCTCATCTTCGCTAAAACTCGAAGGCTTTGGAGTGGTGCCCTAGTCTAAAGAGGTGGGACGATAGGCGCGAATCAACGCGTGAGAAGGAGCGAAAGATGAAGAGAATCGTAGGAGCACTGGCTCTAACCCTTGGCGCACTCTTGCTGGGAGCACCGCTTGCCAGCGCTAATTCAGTTCTCTCAACTACTCCAACCTCGGGTCAGTCGCTCGAGTCGGCGCCAAGCGCAGTCACCATCACAACCGAACTTCCACTTCTTGATACCGGCAACGATGTTGTGGTGACCGATCCTTCTGGCATTCGCGTCGATGACGGCACTCTTACAATTTCTGGAAATGAGGCGTTCGTAGGTCTCAAGAATTTCGTTCGCTCCGGAATCTATACAGTTACCTACACTCTCTTAGCTGAGAACGATGTGCCGGTAACTGGATCATTTACCTTTAACTTTGCCGAGCCAACAGTGGTGGCAACAGTTGCACCAGAACCAACAACGACACCGACGCCATCAGGAAATAATGCAGGGACAACAATGTTTGTCATTGGTCTCTTGCTCGCCGCTTTGGTGGTAACGGTTGCGCTCGCTCGCTACGCTCGGAAGCTCTACAGCGAGAGATGATTGTCAATCAAGGCGCGTTCTATCTACTCGCCTTTGCAACTATCGGAACTTTATTAGCTGCATCCTTCTTCCTGATTAATCGAGATGGATCGCTGACTGAGGCTGGACTTAAAGTAAAGAAAATCTCGCTCCGCTTCGCCCTAGCGTGGTTTATTACAGCGGTACTGGGAGTCCTCTTAAAAGTTTCATCAATTCTCGATGTATCTCTCATCGATGCACTTGATGGAACAACGCTCAACTCTTATCTCACTCAAACCAGTTTAGGTAAGGCGATGTTTATCCAAGTTATCGCTCTTGCCGTTGTTCTCTTTACCTTGCCATTTATTAAGCGAACGCTGCCACTTATTTTTATAACAGGTTTCGCAATGGCCGGCTTGATTTCTCCTGTTTTTCAGAGCCACTCAGCTGCCGGTGGATCACATATGTTGGCAATCGGCGCGCTAGTTACCCATGTAATTGCGCTGACGCTCTGGGTTGGTGGCCTCTTTGGCATACTCACCATTCCACGCGAAGACCGCGTTACTGCGCTCTATAGATTCTCAGCGCTTGCGCTATGGGCAGCAATAGCAGTTGTAATTAGCGGGATAGCGACTTCCTGGACTCGACTCAATGATCGCTCGGCATGGAATACCCAATACGCCTATGTAGTTATTGCCAAAGTTGTTCTGACGGCAGCCCTCTTGGCGATGGGTTATGCCAATCGTAAGTCGCTCCAATCCAAGGATGAGCTACGGTTGCAAGAGTTGGTGCGCCTTATTGGCGTTGAAGCGATGGTTATGGCCTCCGTTGTCTTGATGGGAAGTTGGCTGTCACAGATTCAACCACCGATTGGCGATGTCTCGAAGCTGACCGCTGCTGAGTTGATTGTCGGAATGAAGACGCCACCACCGCCTTCGCTCTGGAATGTGCTTCGACTCTACAACCCGGATGCGTTGATGATTGCGATATTGATAACCGCAGTTGCGCTTTACATCACCGGCGTTGTGATTTTGAAACGTCGAGGAGACTCGTGGCCAGTTGGGCGTACCGTCGCATTCGCGGTAGCTATCTCACTGATTGACTTTGCAACATCCGGTGGCCTCGGTGTCTATGCAATCTTCTCCTTCCAGTATCACATGGTTGCTCATATGTTGTTGGGAATGGTCGCACCGATATTCCTCGTTCTCTCAGCTCCAATTACCTTAGCTTTGCGCACCTTGCCACAAGGGCGCACTCCAGATGAGCGCGGGGTCCGTGCGATGGCGCTCTCAGTTCTACATTCGAGATATTCAATAATTCTGACAAATCCAATTACTGCACTTGCACTCTTCGATGGCTCGCTCTTTGTCCTCTACTTCACAGATTTATTCGGCAACCTCATGAGTAGCCATGTCGGCCATATCTTTATGAATATCCACTTTATTCTCGTGGGATTCCTCTTCTTCCACGTGATTATCGGAATCGATCCAAACCCACGGAAAATTCCATATATCGTTCGAATCGTTATCCTCTTCGGTGCGATTAGCCTCCATGCCTTCTTCTCCATCGCGTTGATGTCAGAATCCACCCTTATTGATGGCGGTTATTACGGCTCGCTGCGCACCGCTTGGCTACCTGACTTATTGGCCGATCAACGCGGTGGCGGCACTATCGGCTGGGCGATGGGTGAAATTCCGATCATCCTTGCCCTGATTGCGACCTTTATCCTCTGGATGCGTGACGATAAACGAGAGACCGTTCGGATTGATCGTAATGAGGCGCGAATGGCTGCGATGGGTGAGCCAGATGAACTTGCCCGCTATAACGCATACTTGAATACACTTCAACAACGCAGCCAAGCGGAGCAACAAGCTGGCGAGGAAGGAAAGCGATGACGCTGAAAGATGTCTATGTTCTGCCATCTGAGTACAACGATCTCCGCGAGAGCGTGCGCGCTCTAGCTACAAAAGAGATCGAACCCTTTGCAAAGGCTGTAGACGAAGATCATCGCTATCCACAAGAGGCGCATGATGCCTTGATTAAGAACGGTCTCTTTGCGGCGCATGTGCCTACCGAAAATGGTGGCGATGGTGCTGATGCGTTAGCGATTGTGATTATTATTGAAGAGATTGCACGTGTCTGTGGTTCAGCATCGCTGATTCCAGCAGTTAATAAGCTCGGTTCATATCCATTGATTCTTGGTGGAAGCACTGAACAGAAAAATAAGTGGCTCTCTCAACTAGCCAAAGGCAAAGGTTTCTCTTACTGCCTCTCCGAGTCAGAGGCTGGCTCTGATGCCGCATCGCTGAAGACTAAGGCCGAACGAGTTGGCGATAACTGGGTAATCAACGGCAGTAAGAAGTGGATCTCTAACGCTGGTATTTCAGATTTCTACACCGTTATCGCACAGACCGATCCGACACTTGGCTCTAAAGGCATTACCGCATTTATCGTTGAGAAGAGCGATCCCGGAGTCTCATTTGGAGCGCCTGAGAAGAAGATGGGTTTCCGAGGTTCGCCAACGCGTGAGGTGTACTTCGATAACGTAACCATCGGCGACGATCGCCGAATCTCAGAGGTTGGTAAGGGTTTCGCCCTTGCGATGGATACCCTAGATCACACTCGAATCACTATTGCGGCGCAGGCGCTTGGCTTGGCACAAGGAGCATTTGATGCGGCACGCAAGTATTCACACGAACGTAAGCAATTTGGAAAAGAGATCTTCGACTTCCAGGGCATTCAATTTATGTTGGCCGATATGGCCATCGCCATCGAATCTGCCCGACAGCTCACCTATGTTGCTGCAGCTAAGAGTGAGCGCAACGATGCCGACCTCAAGTTCTACTCAGCAGCATGTAAGACTTTAGCGACCGATGTTGCGATGAAGGTAACCACCGATGCTGTCCAAATTCTCGGTGGCTATGGATATGTCAGCGATTATCCAGTTGAACGAATGATGCGCGATGCAAAGCTAACTCAGATTTATGAAGGCACCAATCAGATTCAACGAATCGTTGTTGCACGCAACCTGCTCTAACTACCAACTATCCATGGGCACATCCCATGGTTCGCGCGGTAAATCATGCTCCATCCGTTCGAATTGATAGACAACTCCATGTTTCCATGCCTGCAGTCGAGGTAGAGCGCGATCGTAGAAGCCACCGCCTTGGCCCAAGCGATAACCATCGGGATCGATTGCCAGCGCTGGAACTAAAACCAATTCGATTTGATTGAGCTCGGTAAAGATTGGACCTATCGGTTCGTGAAACTTCCCATTCTGAGCCAAGGAAGCTTCACTGCCATCCCATTTCACCCATTCAATTTCTTCGCCGTCGATCCGAGGTAAGAGCAAGGTTTTACCTTTGGCGAGAAGCGCTTCATTGAGTTGATGAGTACAGGGTTCAGTTCCGTAAGAGTGATAAGAGGCGATTGTTTTCGCCTGTGAAATTTCGGTTAACTCTAAGAGGTGCAAGAGATTGTGTTCTACATAACGTTCTTCACGTTGCGCGCGGAGGCGACGACGTAAGTTCGCCTTAATATCTGCGCGGCTGGTAGCCATTGAAATCCCCTAAAAGTTCTCACTCAACAAGTAAGGTTACTGGCTATGTCCGATCGTGTGCGCGTTGATGAGGTCCTCACCTCGCTATTAAATCTCTGCACCCCGCTCGAACCATTCGATATGCCGCTGCTCGATGCCCATGGGGCAACTCTCGCTGACGATATCTATGCTGGCCAACGCTTAGTAATGAAGGCGGGAAGTCGAATCCGCTCAACTCAGATTGGTCTTGCCGCATCAATCGGCCTCGATCATCTACCTACCCGACCACATCCACGCGTTGTTGTGATTTCAGCAGGTCCAGATTTGGTCGAACCAGGTGCAGAGCTCGCCGGCAGTGAAGAGTACGAGACAAATTCTTGGCTATTAACAACTGCAGTTCGCGAGACTGGCGCAGTTGCATATCGCGTCCATTCGATTCCTGAGAATGAAGATCAGCTGAAAGATGCGATTGAAGATCAATTGGTGCGTGCAGATCTCATCATCATCAGCGGCGAACGCCATGATGACTCTTTCGATTTGATTACCCGCACCTTGCAGAAGATGGGTGAAGTTACGGCAGTAGATATTGCGCTCGATTCGAGCGGGCGCCATAACTTTGGTCAGATTGGTCCGGATAAGGTTCCAGTTATCACTCTGCCGGGCGATCCAATTGCTGCATACATCTCATTCGAACTTCTCGTTCGTCCGATGATTCGCACCATGTTGGGTGCTTCGACTATCCACCGACCATCGGTGAAGGCGCGGTTGGAGAAGGGCTTGAGTTCAACCCCCGGAGTTCGCTCATATGTTCGCGCCATTCTCAGTGAGGATGGAAAGTCAGTTACCCCGCTCGGCTCGCAGGATGAGCAGGCGACGCTCTCGGATGCAAATGCATTTATCGCAGTTGCTGAAGGTGATGGCGTAGTTGCAGCTGGCGCCGAAGTCACCGTCGTAGTTCTCGAACGTCGATATATTTAATTAGCGAATATCCTCAATTATGTGGCCGGTAACTCTGCGCGGTGAGGCGATTGAACTTCGCCCGCCACGTTTTCGCGATCGAGCGCAGTGGAACCGAGTCCGAGCCGAGAATAAGGATTATTTGGCGCCGTGGGAGGCGACCCTTCCCACAACGCCAATTGGCGCTCCAGCGAGTGAATTTCTCACCAAACGACCATCTTTCTACGCGATGGTCCGAGTACTCAACCGCGAAGCTCGCGCCGGCCGGTCGTACTCATTTATGGTCTGGTCGGGCAACACCTTGATTGGGCAGATCACCATGGGTGGCGTCATCTACGGCGCTCTTCGCGGCGCACATATTGGTTATTGGATCGACCGCAACTATGCCGGTCGCGGACTCACCACTGATGCCGTGCGGACGCTGACAAAGTATGCCTTTGATGCACTTGGCCTCCACCGAATTGAAATCAATATCCGCCCCGAAAACGGCGCATCGATTCGGGTGGCAGAGAAAGCTGGCTACCACTTTGAGGGGGATCGGCGCGATTTTCTCCATATCGCCGGCGATTGGCGGGACCACAAGTGCTACATCAAGATCAATGATTTAGTGAAATAAACCCCTCGTAAATCCACGGGGTTTCCACTCACCCCAACTAATCTTGGCTCATCATGGCGTCGGGAATTATCTATCTAGCAATAGTGGGCATGTGGGCGGCCTATTTTCTGCCTCGCTGGATACATAACAAGAATGAATTCTCCGGAAAGCACGTTGAGAGTTATAAGAGCGCACTACGTGCCGTTGCTGGAAATACTCCGGGAGCAAAGATCGGTAGCGGAGTGATTTATACCGATGTTGATCAGGTAGCTCGAACTGCTCAACGGCTCCTTCGTCGCAGAATAATCTTTTCAATTATCGCAATTACATTTACTGCAACATTGGCAGGTGTCATAATGCAAACTCTCGCAATCTCATCGATTTTATTGCCAATCACTGGCTTGGTTATCTATATCGCGCATGTACGTCGCCAAGCTAATGCCGAGGCGATTCAGCACCGTCGAATGAATCAAATTCATCGTCGCACTGAAGGCGTTTCACATACCAATCTCTCTGAGGTTGTTGCGCCAAAGCAATCAACTGAGCATTGGATTCCATTTGCCGAGCGCGAACTTAAAGGCGTCACAATCCTGCCTAAGGGAACCGCCGCTGCGCGTTCAGAGTGGCAACCAAGCGCAATCCCTGTGCCTACCTACGTCAGCGCACCGAAGGCAGTTGCGCCTAAGCGCATAATCGACCTTACCGAGCCTGGTAAATGGAGCGAGGAGCAGGAGGCGTTGGAGATTGCAGCGCTCAATGCCGCAGCGCCATCTCGTGATGAGATTTTCGATCAACAACTTGCTGATGAAGCGGTCGAACGCCTTCGCGCAAATCGCGCCGCTAATCAGTAGCTAAATCCAGCTAGCAAACCACATTCGGGCGTGCCAAGCCTCGTATGTCATGACATCGCCTAAATAGAGCGGAATGAAATAGATAAAGTTCAAGGCGATTAAGGCGACAAAACCAATGAGGCCCAACTCGGCTACACGATACGCGCGTTCGCTCTTCGCTCGCGCACCGTTAAGTATCAGTTTTGAGCAATAGACGATCGCTAGAATCACAAATGGTTCAAAGACAATTGCGTAGAAGTTAAAGACGGTGCGTTGTTGAAAGAAGAACCACGGCAGATATCCTGCGGACATTCCCACCACAATGATGGTGACGGCAGAATCAAATTTCCGAGTGAGCAATGAACGAATCCAGAAACCAAAGACAACGCCAAGTGCAATAACGCCTGCCCACCAGAGCAGTGGAGTGCCGAGAGCTAATACTTCTTGTGAGCATGAATCTGCACCGCAAGTAGATGGCGATTCGTAGTAGAAGCTCGTTGGTCGCCCCATCACCAACCACGACCATGGGTTTGCTTGGTAATTATGTTTCTCAGTTAGCCCGGTATGGAAGGTGAGCATTTGTTGGTGATAGTAGAGAAGTGAGGAGAGAGGGTTGCTTGAGTGGTTACGGTTCCAGCCACGATCAGAGGCAAACCACCCAATCCATGAGGTCAGGTAAATTGCGATTGGCAGCAGCCCGAAAGCGCCGATACGTGCAAGTGAAGGTTTAATTAAATCTCTACCGGTGTGATGAGTAAAGGCACGGTAAATCGCGATAACGCCAAAGAGCGCTATGAAATATGCAGCGCTCCACTTGGTGGCTAGCGCCAGACCGAGAAAGAGCCCGGCTATCCAGTATTTTCGTTGAATAAAGAGATAGGTAGCGGCGAGGATAAAGAAGGCGAGAAAGTTATCGAGTAACGCTGTTCGCGAATGTACTAGCGCTAATCCATCGAGAGCCATTAATAGGCTTGCCAGCGCGGTGAGGAGTGGTGAGTAGAAGAGGCGATGGGCAATAAGGGCGATAAGCAGAATCATCGCTGCGCCAACGATTGCGGTTGCGGCACGCCAACCAAGCGGATTATCACCAAAGACCTTGATACCGGATGCAATCATCCACTTTCCGACCGGCGGATGAACTACAAACTCAGGCTGATTACCGCTGACCTCAACTCCATAACGGAGAAAGTCCTGAGCACCGTCAACGTAATAGACCTCGTCGAAGATGAACTTTTTGATTGCTGCGATATCAAAGAAGCGGAGCAGGAGCGAGGCAATCGCAATGACAATCGGAGCGATAGCGGCAACCATATGTAAAGAATATGGGAAGATTGCCTTATGGCACTCATTCTTGCAGCGACTCCTTTAGGAAATCCGCTCGATGCGAGTGCGCGGTTGAAGTCAGCTATCGAAAGCGCAGAGATTATCGCTGCCGAAGACTCTCGCCGCTTCCATCGACTTGCATCAGATATCGGCGCTACCTTCAGCGCCAAGGTGCTCTCGTTCTTTGAAGGCAACGAGACCGATCGCACCGTCGAGCTGCTCGGATATTTGCGAGAAGGCAGAAGAGTCATCGTGCTCTCTGATGCAGGCATGCCGACAATCAGCGATCCCGGATTTCGATTGATGCGCGATGCGATTGCAGAAAATTTAGAGGTGCAGGTTATCCCTGGTCCAAGTGCGCCGACCATGGCTATTGCGCTCAGCGGCCTACCGACAGATCGATTTACCTTTGAAGGTTTTGCACCACGTTCATCAGGTGCGCGAATCGCGCTCTATGAGTCACTTCGCTTTGAAGAGCGAACGATGGTGGTATTTGAGGCACCGCATCGATTATTGGAATCACTTCAAGATGCAGAGAAGATCTTTGGATCAGATCGCCTCGGTGCAATCTGCCGTGAGATGACGAAGACCTATGAAGAGACCATCCGCGGAACACTCCACGAACTGGTGGAATGGGCGAGTAGCCACGAAGTTCTCGGCGAGATCACCCTGGTCTTCGGTGGAGTTCCGGTCGGCTCTGCCGCCAAGACCAATCAAGAGATTGTGGCTCGAGTCCGAGAGTTTGAGGCCGCTGGTATGGAGCGTAAATCGGCGATTACCACCGTGGCGCAAGAGCTTGATCTACCGAAGAAGCTGGTCTATGCCGCGGTAGTTGAAGATAAGAACTCCAATTAGAATTATCAGATGAAGTCTTTCTACCTGACGACTCCGATTTATTACGTCAACGATGCGCCACATATTGGCCATGCCTATACAACGGTCGCCGGTGATGTGCTCACTCGTTGGCATCGCCAACGTGGAGAATCAGTCTGGTTCCTCACCGGAACCGATGAACACGGTCAGAAAGTCATGCGCACTGCAGAGACCAACAACGTTGCACCACAGGCATGGGCCGATAAATTGGTTGAAGAGGCGTGGAAACCAAATTGGCGCGCACTCAATATCGCTAACGATGACTTTATCCGCACCACTGAAGCTCGCCACATGGATCGAGTTCAGAAATTCCTTACCTCACTTAAGGATGCGGGCTATATCTATCAAGGTGATTTCGAGGGCCCTTATTGTGTTGGCTGCGAAGAGTTTAAATTGCCAGGAGATCTCCTAGAGGGAAATCTCTGCCCAATCCATAGCAAGCCAGTTGAGAATGTAAATGAGACCAACTGGTTCTTCAAACTCTCAGAATTCGCACAACCATTGCTTGATCATTACCGAACAAATCCCGATGCGTGCCAACCAGAGTCTGCACGTAATGAAGTTGTCGCATTCTTGGAGAGCGGTGTTCGCGATCTCTCAATCTCTCGCTCAACCTTTGATTGGGGAATTCCAGTTCCTTGGGATACCGATCAAGTTGTCTATGTCTGGTTCGATGCGCTCCTCAACTACGCAACTGCCGTTGGCTTGACCGATGAGCCAGGCAGTGAGGGCGGTAAGAAGTTCGCAGATACTTGGCCAGCAGATGTCCACCTCGTTGGTAAAGATATTCTCCGCTTCCATGCCGTGATCTGGCCCGCGATGTTGATGGCTGCCGGCATCGCAGTTCCGAAGAAGGTCTTCGCACATGGCTGGCTCTTGGTTGGCGGCGAGAAGATGAGCAAGTCAAAGCTCACTGGAATCGCACCTGCTGATATCACCGATCACTTCGGTGTTGATGCATTCCGTTATTACTTCTTACGCGCTATTCCATTTGGTAGCGATGGCTCTTTCTCTTGGGAAGATATGAGCGCTCGTTATACCTCTGAACTTGCAAATGATTTTGGTAATCTCGCATCGCGACTTGCGGCCATGATTGAAAAGTACTGTGGTGGAGTTCTTCCTGCGGTTGCCGAGGACTCCGAACTTTCGGCTTCGCTGAAAGAGGTTGTCGCAAAGGCTGATGCCGCGATGGTCGCTCTAGATTTCCAAGGTGGAATCACGGCAATTATGGATTTCTGTAAGCAGGTCAATGGTTTTGTTACTGTTAAAGAGCCATGGATTCTCGCTAAAGATCCAGCAAATCAAAAGGTTTTGGAGGGCGTTCTCTATAACACTGCGGAGTCACTACGCGCACTCGCAGTTCTCTTGCATCCAGTTATGCCAGCCACAACTGAGATTCTCTGGGAATCCCTCGGTGCGAAGGCAGCTCTCGGTGAAATCGGAGGCCAGAAGATTGGCGACGTTGCTCGATGGGGACAACTTCCACCAGGTGCAACAGTCACAAAGACACCCGTCTTATTCCCACGCCTTGAGGTGAAGGAATAATCTCTTATGGCTGATCGCCACAATCGCGATATCGATCGTGAGTTTGCTCCACTACCTGAACCGCTACCGATTCCGGTCGCTGATGCTCATGCACATTTGGAGATCGTGACCAACGATTCACCCGAATCGGAATCGGTTCGCCAAATCCTTGATGAGGCAGAGTCAGTTGGCGTTAATCGAGTGGTGCAAGTTGGCTATTCAGCAGAACAATCAGAGTGGTGCGCTGCGCTAGCCGATCTCTATCCAGGTCGAGTTCTCGCTGCGGTTGCGCTCCATCCAAATGAAGCACCCGTTGTCGAAAATCTAGATCGTGATTTCTCGGTAATTGAGAGGTTGGCAGCGCTCCCTCGCGTCAGAGCAATCGGTGAGACGGGCTTAGATTATTTTCGAACCCCACCAGAGCTCCGTGGAATCCAGCAAGATTCATTTAAGCGCCACATCGATTTAGCAAAGCGCCACAATAAAGCGCTGGTCATTCATGACCGCGATTCGCACGATGACGTTCTCTCGGTTTTGCTTGAAGTAGGAGCACCTGAGAAGACGGTATTTCACTGCTTCTCCGGCGATGTGGAGATGGCGAAGAAGTGCATTGATCGCGGTTACATCTTGTCTTTCGCTGGCACTATGACCTTCAAGAATGCACCTGCGCTTCGCGAGGCGGTAAAGCTAGTTCCGCATGACCAACTCTTAGTTGAGACCGATTCGCCCTTCTTGGCACCCACACCTCACCGTGGAATGCAGAACACTCCAGCGCAGATTCCTACGATTGTCCGCGCGATGGCGGCAGAGCGCAACGAAGACTTGGCAGAGCTCTGTAGCGCGCTCTCCCTCAATACCGAGCGCGTCTTTGGCTCATTCGCATGAGCTTGCTAGGAGCTGCGGAGATCCGCGAACTTGCCGAGAGCCTCGACCTCAAACCATCTAAATCTCTCGGTCAAAACTTTGTCCATGATGGAAACACCTGCCGAAAGATTGTGCGAACAGCGGGTCTGCAACCTGGTGATATTGCTCTTGAGATAGGACCAGGCTTGGGTTCGCTGACTTTGGCGATGATGGAGGAGGCAGCTCACGTTGTAGTGGTTGAGATTGATAAGCGCCTCGCCGTTCAGCTACCGATTACTGCAGCAAAACATGCTGATGATCCAGCAAAGCTCACCGTTATTAATCAAGATGCACTTCAGATCAATGAGCTACCAGTCGATCCAACAGTTCTCATTGCAAATCTGCCTTACAACGTATCGGTGCCAGTCTTCTTACATATGTTGGAGAGATTCCCAACTCTACGAAGCGGCGTAATTATGGTCCAAGCTGAAGTTGCAGATCGGTTAGCGGCAACTCCGTCAACGAAAGAGTACGGCGTACCTAGCGTGAAGGCTGCTTGGTGGGCCGACGTTACCGGCGCAGGTGTTGTTTCTCGCCAAATCTTCTGGCCGGTGCCCA
This sequence comes from Actinomycetota bacterium, assembly GCA_041179565.1. Lineage (GTDB taxonomy): Bacteria > Actinomycetota > Actinomycetes > Nanopelagicales > Nanopelagicaceae > Planktophila. Next base: position 1,822 of record JBEGTC010000007.1, on the reverse strand, counting down.
ATGTTGAATCAAAGTTGGTTGCCTTTACTCGACGTACAACGCCCGGAGATGAGGCGTTGCGACTTCGTACCTTTGCCATTATCGATCTCGCCTTTGCGCAACGACGAAAGATGTTGCGCTCGGCGCTATCGTCTCGTTATGGCGGTTCAGCTGCTGCAGAGGCGGTTCTTAGCGGTGCCGGGATAGATCCGACGTTACGAGGTGAGGCGCTCGATATCGCAGCATTTGTATCTGTAGCTCGCCATGAAATAGCGATAGGGTCATAAGGTGGCGTTGAACTCAGTAACTGTGCGGGTACCAGCAAAGGTGAACCTGCAACTCTCGGTTGGCCCACGCGAGGCTAATGGCTATCACAACTTGGTATCGGTCTTTCAAGCGGTATCAATCTTTGATGATGTCACCATTACTAAGTCGCACCCAGGAAGCGGTGTGACGATCTCAGTAACTGGTGATCAGACTCATGGCGTACCGGAAGATAGCTCCAACTTAGCGGTTAAAGCTGCACAACTAATCGGCGAGAAGTATGACCTCGATGTCGATGTTCATATTGAGGTCAAGAAATCTATTCCAGTTGCAGGCGGAATGGCCGGTGGATCGGCAGACGCGGCAGCGACTTTAGTTGCGATGGATGCGCTTTATCGCCTTGAAGCTTCACGAGAAGAGTTGCTTGCACTCGGTTCGCAACTCGGTAGCGATGTCCCATTTATGATCGCCGGAGGTACTGCAGTTGGTACTGGTCGCGGAGATCAGCTCACTGCAGCGCTCTCGCGCGGTACCTATCACTGGGTCTTTGCACTCTCCACCGTCGGTCTTTCAACTCCTGCGGTCTATGCCGAATGTGATCGCATGCGCGCAGAACTTGAAGTGGCAGATCCAAAGGTGAGCGATCAACTAATGCAGGCGCTCCTTACCGGCAACCCTGAATTAGTGGGAAGAGCGCTGACCAATGATTTACAGAACCCAGCTTGCTCGCTTCGACCTGCACTTACTCTTGTCCTTGAAGTGGGTCGCGAATACGGAGCGCTCGGTGCGATTGTCTCTGGCTCTGGTCCAACTGTCGCCTTCTTAGTTGGCGATGAAGAGGCAGGTCTTGATTTAGCGGTTGCATTAACGGCAAGTGGAGTTGTGGGTAGCGTTGCTCGAGCAACTGGCCCAGTGCATGGCGCACGGGTTATTTAATACGCTTACGATTCACTTTCGATATCGAAATTTGCAGCCAAGCGGCTCAATAAATCGGCGAGCTCACGTTGCTCTTTTGCGCTCAGATCAGTGAGAAAAGATCGCTCTTTCACAATCAAATCATCGAGCGCTTCATCTACCTTCTTCATGCCAAGTGAGGTAAGTGTGACCAGCGAACCGCGGCCATCACTTGGATCGGGTTGGCGGGTAATGAGCTTCAACTCTTCTAAGCGATCAAGTCGATTGGTCATAGTTCCACTTGAGACCATCGTCTCTTGCATCAACTGCGATGGTGACAATGTATGAGGCGCACCTGCCCGACGAAGAGCGGCGAGAACATCGAAGCCCCAGGTCTCAATCTCGGCGAAGGCATCGCGTCGAGCGAGATCGAGGTGGCGAGAGATTCGAGTGATGCGACTGAGAATTGCTAAGGGGGAGAGATCGGCATCTGGTCGCTCGCGCTTCCAAGCGGCGATGAGTCGATCTACCTCGTCGCGATGGTCTTCGCTCTGCTCCATGCGGGCTAGGTTATCGTTGATAACGCCCTTCAGTTTGGAAAGTCAGGCGGTGATAAGGGAGAATATAGGTTCCGCCATTGTGTAGTGGCTAGCACATGGGCCTTTGAAGCCCAGGGTCCAGGATC